>VGQX01000043.1 GCA_016882305.1 Cyanobacteria bacterium K_Offshore_surface_m2_239 | reverse complement strand
GAGAGTCCCGCCGCCTCTGATGTCCCCGCCGCCGCCGAGGGGCAACAGGAACGCCGTGGCGGCGGTGGCAAAGGTGACCGCCGCGGTGGCGGGCGCCGGGGCTCTGGCGATCGTCGGGCCCAGGAGCGCGACTCCGAATGGCAGGAGCGGGTGGTGCAGATCCGCCGCGTCTCCAAGACCGTCAAGGGCGGCAAAAAGATGAGTTTTCGCGCCATCGTGATCGTCGGCAACGAGCGGGGTCAGGTGGGGGTTGGTGTCGGCAAGGCCGGCGACGTGATCGGTGCGGTGCGCAAAGGCGTCGCGGACGGCAAGAAGCATCTGGTCAAAGTTCCCCTCACCCGCACCAATTCCGTGCCCACGGAGAGCCGGGGTCGGGATGGCGCCGCCAGCGTGCTGATCCGCCCCGCCGCCCCGGGCACCGGGGTGATCGCGGGAGGATCCATCCGCACCGTGCTGGAGCTGGCGGGCATCAAGAACGTGCTGGCCAAGCGCCTGGGTTCCAAAACTCCCCTGAACAATGCCCGGGCCGCCATGGAGGCCCTTTCCGCCCTGCGCACCCACAAGGAAGCCGCCAAGGAGCGGGGCATCTCCCTTGAGCAGATCTACTCCTGAGGACATCGTCATGACCCACCAACTCAATACCCTCAAACCACAGACGGGATCCCGTCGCGCCAAAACCCGCAAGGGACGCGGCATCGCCGCTGGCCAAGGGGCGAGCTGTGGTTTTGGCATGCGGGGGCAGAAGTCCCGGTCGGGGCGCTCCACCCGTCCTGGCTTTGAAGGGGGTCAGATGCCCCTCTACCGCCGAGTGCCCAAACTCAAGCATTTCCCCCTCGTCAATCCCACCACCTACGCGGTGATCAACGTGGGCCGCCTCGCCGACCTCAAGCCCGGCAGCGAGGTCACTCTCGAGACCCTGGCCGCGGAGGGACTGCTCACGGGGGCCAAGGGCCCCTTGAAAATCCTCGGTGGCGGAGACCTCAACGTGAAACTCACCGTGCGGGCCGCCGCCTTCTCAGCGTCTGCCCGTGCCAAAATCGAGGCAGCTGGTGGAAGCTGCGACCTTGTCGGCTGACACCACCACCTTCTCTCATGGTTTATAGCCGGGGGCGCAATCCCAGCGCCACAGAAATCTTCAGTAAGATCGCGCAGTCCAAAGGGCTGCGCGACAAGGTGTTCATCACCTTGGGACTTATTCTGCTTGAACGTCTGGGCATCTTCATCCCCGTGCCGGGAATCGACCGAGCTGCCTTTGAGCAGTTGGTGCGTCAGGGGGGTGATTTTTTAATGTTCGTGAATATCTTCACGGGCGGAGGCTTGGCGGCGCTTGGTGTTTTCACCCTGGGTATTCTTCCGTATATCAACGCTTCGATTATTCTTCAGCTCCTCACGGCTGCTTTGCCGCAATTAGAGGATCTGCAGAAGAATGAAGGTGAGGCTGGACGACGCAAAATCGCGCAGATCACTCGTTACACAGCGCTCGTTTGGGGGATCATCCAAAGTGTGATTCTCTCGTTGGTGTTGAAGCAATATGCTTTGCCTGGCCTGCCGGCTTGGCAGTTTGTTCTTCAAACCGCCCTCGCCCTCACCGCCGGCTCCATGGCGGTCATGTGGATCAGTGAAGTCATCACGGAGCGGGGCATCGGGCAAGGGGCCTCGCTGGTGATCTACGCCAATATTGTTGCCACCCTCCCCCGCGCCCTTGGCGCCACCATCACCCAGGCCAAAACCGGTGATCGCAGCACCGTCACCGGAATCATCATCCTGCTGCTGGTGTTTCTCGCCACGATCATCGGCATTATTTTCGTCGAGGAGGGCAGTCGACGCATTCCCATCGTCAGCGCCAAGCATCAGGCCGGGGGAGCGGGCAGCCTGCCGGCACGTCAGAGCTACATGCCTCTGAAGCTCAATGCCAGCGGAGTGATGCCCATCATCTTCGCCTCCGCCCTGGTGTTTCTCCCCCTGCAGCTCGCCACCTGGACCAAGACACCCTGGTTGATTCAAGTGGCGGGTTATCTCAGCCCCAACAGCAGCATGCCCTGGATCTATGCCTTGCTGTTCTTTACGTTGATCATTGCCTTCAGTTATTTCTACACCTCCCTCACTCTCGAGCCCACCGAGATCGCCACCAATCTCAAGCGCAGCGGCGTGGCGATTCCGGGGGTGCGTCCCGGCTCCGCAACAGCGCTTTACCTGGCCAATGTGCAGAACCAGCTCACCCTTCTGGGTGGCTTGTTCCTGGGTGCCGTGGCCATCATCCCCTCCGCTGTGGAAGGGGCCATTCAGGTGCGCACCTTCCAGGGCATTGGCGCCACCTCCCTCCTGATCCTCGTGGGCGTGGCCATCCAGACGGCCAAGCAGGTGCAGACCCAAGTGATCTCCCTCCGCTATGAGGGCGCGACCGAAGCCCAGGTCTTCTCCTCCCGCTCCGACGCCTCCCAACCGCCCTACCTCGCCTAGCGGACCGGGGGCGGCTGGTGGCTGAACGCCCCATCTCGAGCCCTCCGCCTTTGGGGGCGCTCCCTTTTCTCCCGATGTCGCGATGAAACAACGCTTGCTCTTCCTCGGCCCTCCCGGGGCTGGAAAAGGCACTCAAGCCCAGCTTCTGGCCTCCAGCAAAGGGTTGCTGCACCTCTCCACCGGTGATCTGCTGCGGGCCGAGGTCAAGGCCGCCACGCCCCTGGGTCAGGAGGCGGAGGCCGTGATGGCTCGCGGCGAGCTCGTCAGCGACGCGCTCGTGCTGGCCATCGTTCGCCACCGCTTGGAGCGGCACAACGGCGGTTGGCTGCTGGACGGCTTCCCCCGCAATCTTCCCCAGGCCATGGCCCTTGATGGCCTGCTGGCCGAGCTGGGCCAAGCGATCGAGCTCGTGGTGTTGATGGAGCTGGAGGATCCCGTGCTGCTGCAGCGCCTTCTGGCCCGTGGCCGGGCGGATGACAACGCCGAGGTGATTCGTCATCGGCTGGAGGTCTACCGCGAGCAGACCGCCCCCCTCATCGCCCACTATCAGGGCCTTGGCTTGCTCCAGCCCGTGGAGGCCAACGGCACGGTGGAGGAGATCAGCGCCCGCCTCCGCGCTCTGCTGGACTGACGGGTCGATGCATGTGATACCTTGTCTGTTTGCCAAGAAGAGGAGACGCGTCCGATGAAGGTGCGTGCGTCAGTCAAGCGGATGTGTCAGAAGTGTCGGGTGATTCGTCGCCACGGCCGGGTGATGGTGATCTGCACCAACCCGAAGCACAAACAGCGCCAGGGTTGATCCCCTCCGCTTCCCCCACCCGCCATCGGCGGGCTCCCCTTTCCGCCCCTTCCCGGGGCCTCCCTGTTCCCCGCATCGTTTTCCGTGGCTCGGATTGCCGGCGTTGATCTGCCCCGCGACAAGCGGGTTGAAGTCTCTCTCACCTACGTCTACGGGATCGGTCCGACCCGTGCGCGCTCCATCCTGGCCTCCTCCGGCGTCAGTCCCGACATCCGCGTGAAGGATCTCAGTGACGCTGACGTGCAGAAGCTGCGCGCGGCGGCGGAGGCTTTCACTCTCGAGGGTGATCTCCGTCGCGAGGAGGGCATGGCTCTCAAGCGCCTGCAGGACATCGGCTGCCTGCGCGGACGTCGTCACCGCATGGGCCTGCCGGTCCGCGGCCAGCGCACCCGCACCAATGCCCGCACCCGTCGCGGCGCCCGCAAAACCGTCGCCGGCAAGAAGAAGTAACACCAGCCCGCCGCTGCCGGTTTCGTCTTCCCGTTTTCCTCCCTCCCCCACCGATCTCCGCCTGCGCCCCGCAGTTCCCCACCCATGGCCAAGCCCGCCAAGAAGACTGGTCCCAAGAAGGTCAAGCGCAATGTGCCCAACGGCGTCGCGCACATTCAGAGCACCTTCAACAACACCATCGTCTCCATCACCGACACGGCGGGTGAGGTGATCAGTTGGTCCTCCGCGGGGGCCAGTGGCTTCAAGGGCGCGCGCAAGGGCACCCCCTTCGCGGCGCAAACCGCCGCCGAAGCCGCCGCGCGCCGGGCTCTGGAGCAAGGCATGCGTCAGATCGAGGTTCTGGTGCGTGGTCCTGGCTCCGGTCGTGAAACCGCCATCCGCGCCCTGCAGGTGGCGGGTCTGGAGATCACCCTGATCCGCGACGTCACCCCTCTTCCCCACAACGGCTGTCGCCGTCCCAAGCGTCGTCGCGTCTGATCCCGCCTCGATCCCCCCGTCCCAAGCGTTTCCTCCATCACCGTGCTGCATTACCAGATCGACCGGGTTGAGCACCAGGTTTCCGACGACCGATCCCAGACCGGAGTCTTCGTGATCGGCCCCCTGGAGAGGGGACAGGCCACCACCCTCGGCAATGCCCTGCGACGGGTGCTGATCGGTGGCTTGGAGGGCAGCGCCATCACGGCCGTGCGCCTGTCCGGCGTCAATCACGAGTACGCCACCATTCCGGGCGTGCGCGAGGACGTGCTCGACATTCTGCTGAACTGCAAATCGATTCCCGTCAACAGCCGCAGCCGTGACCTGGAGATCGGCCGCTTGGTGGTCAACGGGCCCGCCACGGTCAAGGCGTCCGATCTGCAGTTCTCCTCTCAGGTGCAGGTGATCGACGGCGAGCGCCAGATCGCCACGGTGGCCGCCGGTCACAACCTGGAGATGGAGGTGCATGTGGAGCGTGGTGTCGGCTATCGCCCCGTCGACCGCCATCAGGAAGACACCAGCGCCATTGATCTTCTGCAGATCGACGCTGTCTTCATGCCCGTGAAGCGGGTGAACTACAGCGTGGATGAAACTGCCGTGGGCGAAGGGGGCTCAGCGCGGGAGAGGTTGCGGTTGGAAATCGAAACCAACGGCAGCATGACTCCCGACGACGCCATGGCCCAGGCGGCGAATCAGCTCATCGCCCTCTTCCAGCCCCTGGCCACCCTCACGGTGTCCGACGAGCCCGGTCTGGATCCCGAGCCTTCGGCGGAGGCCCAGATTCCCCTGGAGGAATTGAATCTCTCCGTGCGCGCCTACAACTGCCTCAAGCGGGCGCAGGTCAACTCCGTGTCCGACCTCATGGGCTTCAGCTATGAAGACCTGCTGGAGATCAAGAATTTTGGCTCCAAGTCGGCCGACGAGGTGATCGAGGCTCTTGAGCGCATCGGCATCTCCCTCCCCCAAAGCCGCACCACCGCCTGAGGCGGATTCGGCCCCTCCCCTTGATCGACGTTTCCTCCCATGCGACACCAGTGCCGAGTCCCCTTGCTGGGACGCCCCGCCGACCAACGCAAGGCTCTTCTGCGCGGCCTCACCACCCAGCTCATCCGCGAGGGTCGCGTCACCACCACCAAGGCCCGCGCCAAGGCTCTGCGGGATGAAGCCGAGCGCATGATCACCTTGGCCAAGGACGGCAGCCTCGCCTCCCGTCGTCGCGCCATCAGCTACATCTACGACAAGCAGCTGGTGCACGCTCTGTTTGCCAAGGCCGCCGACCGTTACGGCGATCGCCAAGGCGGCTACACCCGCATCATTCGCACCGTGCGGCGTCGGGGCGACAACGCCGAGATGGCCATCATTGAGCTCGTCTGAGCCTCAGTTTCGCTTTTGCTCCGGCAACGCATCGCCCTCTGCCTGCAGTACGACGGATCCGCCTTCCAGGGCTGGCAAAGGCAGCCTCGGCACACCTCCGTGCAGCAAACACTGGAGGAGGCCATTCTTCAACTGGACCCCGCGGCGTCGCCGAGGGTCATCGCCGCCGGTCGCACCGACAGCGGTGTTCACGCGGCCGCCCAGGTGGTCCATTTCGACGCGATGGGGCCCATCCCTCCCCTCCGGTGGCCCAAGGCTCTCAACGGGCGGCTCCCCTCCACGATCCGCGTGCGGGCCGCCGCCGCCGTGGCTGACGACTGGCACGCCTGCTTCTCCGCTCGCTATCGCCGCTACCGCTACACCCTCCATAACGGTCGCACTCCCAATCTTTTCCTCGCTCCCTGGAGTTGGCATCGCTACCAGGTGCGCCTGGAGGAGCGGTCCATGGCCGCCTGCCTGGAATCGCTCCTCGGGGAACATGATTTTTCCGCTTTTCAGCGGGCGGGAAGCCGGCGAGCCCATGCCATCACTACCGTCCAGGAGGTGGCCCTGGAACGCCAGGGGGATCTCTTGGTGGTTGAGATTCAGGCCAGTGGTTTTCTCTACGGCATGGTGCGGCTGATCATGGGTCAGCTTGTGGCCGTCGGAGAGGGGCGGCTGCCGCCGGCGGAGTTTGTATCGCGCTGGCGTCGACGCGCTCGCGACGAGGTGCGGGAGGCTGCGCCCCCCCAGGGGCTCTGCCTGCTACGGGTCGGTTACCCCGAGCCCATCTTCCCGGAAGCCCTTTGGTATGATGGACAACCGCGATTCCTGCTGGAGAGCAGCGACCCACCTCCACCGCCCCCTGGTGCGGATGGGTCCTGAAGCCTTGGCCCTGGATCCGCCGATCGCTGATCCGTCGGGTTACGCCCTCGCGACAGCTTGGTTGGTTCACGACCCTCCTGAGGTAGGTTTGGTTGTTGCGTGATGGTCAACGGTTCTAGCGGTCTTCCTCGGAGGGGCGTCGAACTCGCGAGCATCGCTCCACCGCTGACACGGCAGCCGCATCGGGACCGTCTGGTTCCACCCCGGGCCATTCACCCGGCGTCCAATCCCTCAGCACCGTTCCGGTTCTGAGGAGCCCGGCGCCTTTCACCACGCGCGAGGCACCCGGCGCAATGACAACGCATCAGGCGCAATGAACAAGACCATCCAGCCCTCTCTCGCAACCCTCGACCGCCAGTGGTTCGTGGTGGATGCCGCTGACCAGACCCTCGGACGCCTGGCCAGCGAGGTGGCCCAGGTGTTGCGTGGTAAGAACAAGCCCACCTTCACGCCCCATCTCGACACCGGCGATTTCGTCGTTGTGATCAACGCCGAGAAGGTGCGGGTGACGGGCAACAAGGCCACCCAGAAGGTCTACAAGCGCCATTCCGGGCGGCCCGGTGGCATGAAGACCGAAACCTTCGCCCACCTTCAGGCCCGCCTCCCCGAGCGGATCATCGAGACGGCTGTGAAGGGCATGCTGCCCCACAACAGCCTGGGCCGGCAGTTGTTCCGCAAGCTGAAGGTGTACAGCGGCCCCAACCACCCGCACGCTGCTCAGCAACCCCAGATCCTCACCACCGACGCCTGAGATGACCAGCTCCCCCTCTTCTGTCGTGTACTGGGGCACCGGGCGCCGCAAAACCGCCGTCGCCCGCGTCCGCATCGTTCCCGGCACCGGCACCGTCACGATCAACGGGCGGCCCGGCGACCATTACCTCAACTTCAATCCTGCCTGCCTCGCCGCCGTTCAGGCGCCTCTGCAGACCTTGGGTCTGGAAGGCCAATACGACGTGCTGGTGAATGTGAGCGGCGGTGGCCTGTCCGGTCAGGCCGATGCCATCAAGCAGGGCGCGGCCCGTGCCCTCTGTGAGCTCTCCCCTGGCAACCGCAAGCCCCTCAAGGTGGAAGGCCACCTGAGCCGCGATCCTCGGGCAAGGAGCGCCGCAAGTACGGTCTCAAGAAAGCCCGCAAGGCACCCCAGTTCTCCAAGCGCTGATCGTCATGCCGAAGTCCGACATCCATCCCGCCTGGTATCCCGATGCCAAGGTGATCTGCAATGGCCAGGTGGTGATGACCACCGGCTCCACCCAGCCGGAGCTGCACGTCGACGTGTGGAGCGGCAATCATCCCTTCTACACCGGCACCCAGAAAATCCTCGACACCGAGGGTCGGGTCGACCGCTTCATGCGCAAATACGGCATGGGTGGTGCCGACTCCGCCGCCAAGGCCGCCCAAGGGACCAAGGAGGATGCGGCCGCGAAGCCGGCCTGATTCTTCCGCCGGGCCGTCGCTGGGCCGCGCGCCGTTCACGGCCAGGCCAAATGTTTGCTTCGCGCCCTCTCTGCGCCGGATGCCACCAAGCATCCGGCTTTTTTGTTTCTGGCTGTCCGCGACCCACTCCTTCGTCCTCCTCGCGCCGCCGTAGCGTTCGCCCATGGATCCTTCCCTGCTCCGCGATCGTCTCGATGCCACGTGCCAGGCCTTTGAGGCCCTGGAACGGCAGCTGGCCGATCCCGCCGTGGCGGCGGATCCCGTTCAACTGCAGGCTTTGGCGCGGGAGCGGGCGCGGCTGGAGCCGATCGTGCGCGACACCCAGCAGCTGCGCCAGTGGGAACGGGAACAGCGGGAGGCGCAGGAGCTGCTGCGCCAACCGCGGGGCTCGCGGGAGGAGGAGGAGCTGGCTGAGCTGGCGGTGGAAGAGCTGCGGGTGTTGGAGGAGGGACTGGCGGTCTTGCGCGATCGCCTCACCGTGGCCCTTCTTCCCCGGGATCCCCGCGATGAGCGCAGCGTGATGCTCGAGATCCGGGCCGGTGCCGGCGGCGATGAGGCGGCGTTGTGGGCCGGGGATCTGGCGCGCATGTATGAGCGCTATGCCCAGCTGCACGGCTGGCAGGTGCAGACGTTGAGCGCCTCGGAGGCGGAGCTGGGGGGCTTCAAGGAGTTGATCCTCTCGATCAAGGGGGAGGGGGTCTACAGCCGGTTGAAGTTCGAGGCGGGGGTGCATCGGGTGCAGCGGGTGCCGGCCACCGAATCTCAGGGGCGGGTGCACACCTCCACCGCCACCGTGGCCGTGATGCCCGAGGCGGATCCGGTGGAGGTGACCCTCGATCCGAAGGATCTGGAGATCAGCACGGCGCGCTCCGGTGGCGCCGGCGGCCAGAACGTCAACAAGGTGGAAACGGCGGTGGATCTGTTCCACAAACCCTCCGGCATCCGGGTGTTTTGCACCCAGGAGCGCTCCCAGCTGCAAAACCGCGAGCGGGCCCTGGAAATCCTGCGGGCGAAACTTCTGGAGCGGGAGCTGGCGGAGGCCGCTGATCAGGAGCGCAACGCCCGTCGCGCCCAGGTGGGCAGCGGCGACCGCAGCGAGAAGATCCGCACCTACAACGCCAAGGACAACCGCGTCACCGACCATCGCCTCGGCCGCAACTTTTCCCTCGACACCGTGTTGCAGGGAGAGCTGGAGGATGTGATCGAGAGCTGCATCGCCGCCGAGCAGAGCGCCAAGCTGGAGGAGCTCACCTTGCAGGCGGCGGGGGTGGGGTGATCGGCGTGGAGGGCAGCCGGCAATCTAGCGGCGGCTGCCAAGCCCAAGCCCGCGCCCAACAGACAGCAAAGAACACCAGCCCCAGAAAGGCCGTGAGGGAGCCGGTACAGGGTGTGGAGCAGTTATCCGATGGAGTAGGAGTTGAAAAACAGGTTGGCGTTGAGCGGCGGATTCCCGGACCTGGCGCCCGCTGAGAGGGCCAGGTCCGTTGGGGTTTTGCTGGGATCGTTTCGATTCCAACCTCCAAAGCTGGTGCTGGAAGAGGACCCGCCAACGAGCCAATAGGTCGTGTTCGGCTGGAGCGTGAACGAGGAGGTTGGCGTCAAGACGACATTCGCATCGCCGAGGGCCAGGCTGGGCAGTGAGAGGCTGACCAGTGGCATGGCCAGGTCAGGATTGCCGCTGGCATCGGCGAAGAGGTCAAACGTCCAGGCGGTTTGTGCACCCAAATCCTCAACGAAAAGCGAAACGGTCGCACCAGATAAAGTGTAGGGAACGCCGCTCGGCATGGTGAAGCCCATGGCTTTGCTGAACGTGGGGTCGATGTCACTGGCTATCTGGTCGTTCGATGGAAAATTGCTAATGATATCGATGGCTTTGGCCGGAGAGAGCAGGCAGGTTGGCACGAGAAATAGCGTTGCCACCTGAACAGTCCGCAACATCATGTCAGAAGGAATTGATCAACATCTCAATCGTGTTCACACGTTTTTTCGAGCCATTGCCAGGGTGCGGTTTCTGCTCCGGCTTCTGCGGTGGCCCACCGAGCTGGCTGGCGGGATGGGGTCTTCGGGCTGGCAACGGTTCGTGGTCGCTGACGTGATCTTCTGCGCGTCTTGATCGCGCTGCCGGCTCAACGCAACAACAGTCCGAGACCCACCAGCGCTCCCAACATCACCACCAGCCAGCGCAACACCTCGCCCTGGAGACGATGGGCCAGGGCGCCACCGAGCGCGCCGCCGACGATGGAGGACACGGCGATGATGAGCGCCATGGCCCAATCCACCCGGCCACTGGCGCTCAACAGGAGGGCGGCGCAGGCGTTGGTGGCGAAGGATAGAAGCTGCTTGAGCCCGTTGAGGCGGGTGAGGTTGTCGTCCAAGGCCAGACCAAGCACCGCCAGCAGGATCACGCTTAGGCCGGCGCCGAAATAGCCGCCATAGACCGCCGCCAGGGCGATGGCGACCAGCAGTGGCCCGAGCCGCTGCCGCTGCCGTTGCTGTCGAGAGGGGCCGGAGCGATGGTCGGAGGCGGCGCGCAACCAGCCGCGCAGAGGGGTCTGCAGGGCGAGCAGAGCGGATCCGAACAGGATCAGCCAGGGCACCAAGGCGGCAAACAGACGCTCATCCCCGCGCAACAGCAGCCAGGCACCCGTCAGTCCTCCCAGGCAGGCGGCGGGCACCAGCCAGAGGATCCGTTCGCCCTGCCCCGCCAGGTCGCGGCGTTGTGACCAGGCGGCGCCCAGGTAGCCGGGGGTGAGCGCCACCGTGTTCGTGAGGTTGGCCATCAGGGGCGACAACCCCAGGGCGGTGAGCGCGGGATAGCTGATCAGGGAACCGCCCCCCGCCAGGGCGTTCACCAGGCCCGCCGCCACCCCGGCCAAGGCGCCGCAGAACCAGCCGAATCCGCCCGAGGTGTCCATGGGTTCAACCCGAGACGGGAGCGATCTTCCCACGGTGGCTGGGGTCCCGCGGACCGAGCAGCCGCGCATCGCCGCTGGAGGCAGAGGAGGCCGGTGATCAGCGTCCGGGTGAGTGCGCGAGCTGCCGCCTCCACAACCGGACCGTCAACATCTCGTCGTCGTCGTCGGGTAGGGAGCGGGGGGTGTCGCCGTTGGCGTTGCGGGTGCCTCGCCTCGGTGGCGCATCAGCCTTCTTCCCGCTCCTGCTGCTCCTGCTGCTCCTGCTGCTCCTGCTGCTCCTGATGCCGCTGCCGCTCCGCCATCAGGGCGAGGAAGGCTTGGAGCCTGGCGCGGTTGAGGGGGTTGGGGTCGAGCAGGACTCGGGCGGAAAGCAGCGCTGCCTGATCAAGGCGCTCAAGGCTTTCTCCCTGGCGTTGATCGCGCTGAGCCGCTCGATGTCTCTCTCGATCCGCTCTTCGTCTTTCTCGATCAGCAAGATTTCGTTCTCGATCCGCTCTTCGTCTTTCTTGACCAGCAAGATTTCGTTCTCGATCCGCTCTTCGTCGTTCTCGATCAGCAAGATTTCTCTCTCGATCCGTTCTTCGTCTTTCTCGACCAGCAAGATTTCGTTCTCGATTCGCAAGATGTCGTTCTCGAGCTGTTTCATCCGCTGCTCGTGCTGCTTCATCCGCTGCTCGTACTGAATCTTGCGCTGCTCGTATTGCATCTTGCGCTGCTCGTAGCCGGGATCCCGACGCCAGTTGAGCATCGACAACAACGAGCGCCAGCGAGGCGGCGATGAGAGGGATTCCCCACTGTTGGGGAATGGGGATGGCCCGTCCGAAGAGGTTGAGGTGGTCATAGGAGGAGAACAGGGCAATCAGGGCCAGAACCGCGCCGCCCAGCGATTGGGTGACACCGAGGCGATCCAGGCCAGGCCAGGGCCGCTTGGATGCATCCAACTCTGGCGCGGCTGCGGGAGACGTCGGCGGAGGGGGTGCGGTTGGGGGATCGGGCACAAGGGAAGGGCCTCAACCAATCGTTGGTAGTCCGTGTGTATGGGTGCCTGGGTCAAGGGGCTGGCGTGTCGGGTCGCTCTCGCTCTTGCCTTCGCTCTCTCTGGCGCGGCCACTGCGGCCCGGCGCGGAGGCCTCGCCAGCGGGGAGGTTGCCGCCGGCAGCGCCCCGCGTCTCGGCCTGCCCGGCCAGCGTCTCAGCCTGCCCGGCAAAGCCCGGTGGGACGGGGCCTGCCGGGCAGTTGGCGGCACATCCGTTCACCGGGGCGTCAAGATCTCACGAAGCGGGCCTATCACCCCGGCACTGCCCCAAGCGGCACGAACCTGAACGGCCTGCTCCGCAGGCCAACCATCCCGGTAGCTTGGCCGGCATGGACAGCATGGATTGAATGCCTTGAAGATTTTCCGTGATGTTGCAAACGCTCATGGGTTTACAAGCGCTCGTATGTTTACAATCGGTTTCAACCAAACGATCTGACGTGCCCTCAGGAGTGGTCGAAACATCTTGAACGACGTATGCAATCTTGCCGCCGCTTGCCGCACAGAGTTAATAACTTAAAATGAGTGATTTCATCTGCTCCGCGTTCGCCTGGTTGTTCTTGACATTGGATACAGGCCAGACGGTTGGGGAGGTATTTGCTCCATTCATGGAGAGACTCTTCGAGCGTGGCATCTTTTTCGCCACCCCTACTGAATGAAGGGGCTGCCTCGTTGATGAGACGCCCCTTTGGGGTGCCTGGGGAACCCCTGCTCTGGGCTCTTGGCTCTGTCGACAAGGCTGAGATGCTGGCTGCTGTGATCCTTGGGAAAGCCATCATTTCTGGGCTGCGTTCCGGACATTAATCCATGCAGGGATAGGTTGCTTCTGTTGTTGGATCAAGCCAGAAAGAGCTCGCTGGCAACTCAGGCAGAGGGAGGCCTCCGAGCGCCCGACGCGCACAGGCGCTTCCGCAAAGTGCGGCTGGCGGCGAATGCGGTGCTGACACCCAGCAAGGGCAGGGGGATGGGCAAGGGTGTTGCCTCAATGGAATAGGAATTGAAAAACAGGTTGGCGGTGGTTGGAGGATTGCCAGCTCGCGCTCCAGCCGAGAGGGCCAAGCCCGTGGGAGTTTTGCTGGGAGCGTTGCGATTCCAGCCGCCATAGCTGCTCAAGGAGGAGGAGCTGCCAACCAGCCAATACGTTGTGTTCGGTTGCAATGTGAAGGGCGTCGCTGGTGTTAGGGCGTAGTTGAAATCGCCAAGGGCGAGGGTGGGCAAGGTCAGGTTAACCAGTGGTGTCGCGATGTCAGGGTTGCCACTGGCATCGGCGAATAGGCCGAACGAGTAAGCAGTTTGTGCCCCCAGATCCTCGATAAAAAGGGAGATCGTGGCGCTGTCCAGCGTATAAGGGACACCGCTGGGCATGGTGAAGCCCACCGCTTTGCTGAAGGTGGCATCAAGATCACTGGCAACAGAGTCATTTGAGGGAAAATTGCTAATGATCCCGATGGCCTGAGCCGACGAGAGAAGTGAGATTGGAATGAGAAAAATGAATGCGGTTTTAAAGCAGTGCCTCATCGGTTGAGCGTTTCTCAGTAAACCTTCTAAAAATGTTTGCTGGCGACATCGGTTGCCACGGGAGCCGTGCGCTTTGCCAATTGTCCCAACGGGTTGGGCTGTGTTGACATTCAAGCCTCCTTGCTTTGGGCAGCCATCAGGGAGAGGAAAGTTTGAAGTCGGGCTTGGTTGGTGTCGGTGGGATCGAGTTGGACTCGGGCAGAAAGCAGAGCTGATCGACGCAAGAGATCAAGTGCCGCATCCTGGCGTTCTCGCACCTGATCTGCTCGGTTTCTTTCTCGATCTGCTTCGTTCTCTCTTCGATCCGCTTCGTCCGCAGCACGCTTCGCTGCGCTTGCACCTCGATCTCGCGCACGGGTTTCCAGTTGAGAGTCGAGAAAAGGGAGCGCCACCGAGGCAGCGATGAGGGGGATGCCCCACTGCTGGGGGATGGGGAGGGCAAGGCCGCCCGTGGCGCGGGTGAAGCCAAGACGATCCAGGCCCGGCCATGGGCGATCAGGAGTCCAAAAGTCTGGCGCGAGCGGGAGCACTTCGCTGCCGGGAGGCGGGCCAGCTGGAGGTGGACCAGCGGGGCTGGGCATGGAGGGAGACACGGGCTCGGGTGCTGCTGAAGAGGTGAGCTCCACAACGCCAGTGCCACCATCGGCGTGAATTGTCACGGCTCCGGGCTGTTCCCTTGCGCTCGATCGGGAGCACGGCGATCAGCAGGAGGTTGGCCACTGCGGGGAGTTTTGGACAGCTCAAGCCCCGATCAGATACTTCTCCCACTCCCGATTGAGGCCATTGCCCATGCGGCGGCGGGCCTCGAAGCTGAGGGTGCTCAGGGGGCGGCGGGGTTCCTGACGGAGGGGCATGCCGGCTTCCCGGGGGGTGCGGTTGCCCTTGCGCACGTTGCAGGCCAGGCAGGCGGTGGTGACGTTCTCCCAAACGTCCGGGCCGCCTCGGCTGCGGGGCACGACGTGGTCAATGGAGAGGGGATCGCTGCCGCTGCCGCAGTACTGGCAAAGGTGGTTGTCGCGCTGGAAGACATTGCGGCGGTTGAGGGGCATCTGCCGATAGGGCACACGCACGAATTGCCGCAGGCGGATCACCGTGGGCTGGTGCAGGTCGGGGCGCAGCTGGCGCCGCCGGTCGTGCTCCAAACCTTCCGCCTTGCCCATCAACACCATCACCATGGCGCGCTTCCAGGTGGTGATGTTCAGGGGTTCGTAGGAGGCGTTGAGCACCAGAACCTGGCTGACGCTGACGCTCATGCCGCGCCGTGGTCGCTCTTGCGAGGGAGCTTGCAGAGCCGCCCGCACGGGATGGCCACTGGTCTGGGGGCTGATGTCCGGGTCGAAGGCCATGACACCACAGCATCTTTACCATGTTAAGGGCTTTTCTCGGCAACATTTGGTGTCCCAGGCCACTGGCCCCTACCCCGATCCCGCGGACCTGGCGGCCCTTCTGGACGGCGAGCTGCGGGGGGCGCCGCCGCAGGGGCCGATCCGCGGCGTGGCGATCGATTCGCGGCGGGTGCAGCCGGGGGATCTGTTCTTTGCCTTGCCGGGGCGTCACGCCGATGGCCATCGCTTTCTCGCCGAGGCCCTGGCTGCTGGCGCCGTGATGGTGGTCAGCCGCCGCGATTGGACCGATGGCGCCGCCAGCTGCCCTCCCGAGCCGGGCTCCCCGCCGGGACCGACGCTGGCGGTGGCCGACCCGTTGCGGGCGCTGCAGCGGCTGGCGGCCTGGTATCGGCGGCGTCACATTGCTCAGGTGGTGGCGATCACCGGCAGCAACGGCAAGACCGTGGTGAAGGACGCCCTCACCGCCGCCGTTGCCGGTCGCTTTCGCGTCGCCGCCAGCCCCGGCAGCTGGAACAGCCAGGTGGGCGTTCCCCTGGCGGTGCTCCGGTCGCCGCCGGGCACGGAATTGGGCATTTTTGAGGCCGGCGTGTCGGCTCCAGGGGAGATGGCTCACCTGGCGGCCATCCTCCAGCCCGATTTCGGCATCCTCGTCAATGTGGGCCTGGCCCACCTGGCCTCCTTTGGCAGCCGGGAGGCCACGGCGCGGGAAAAGCTGCGCCTGTTTCAGGGTGCCCCGCCACCCCGCTGGCTGCTCCTGCCCCCCGATCCGCTGCTGGACGCCTTCCCCCTGCCCTGCCCTCGGCTGCACCCCGAGGCGGAGTCGCCCCGGATCCTGGCGCGGGAGCCCCTCTGCGGCGGCACGGAGCTCTCCCTGGCCTTCCCTGGCGAGACCACGCCGCGGCGCCTGGTCGTCCGCACGCGCTCCGCCCCCCTCGTGGACGACCTGCTCCTGGCGGTCACGGCGGCCACGCGCCTGGGGGTGGAGCCGGAGGCCATCGTTCAGGCCCTGCGGGAGCATTCCTTCGGTCCTACCCGGATGGAAACCTGGCGCACGCCGGATGGCGTCACGATCGTCAACGACACCGCCAGCTCCGATCCCCTCTCCGTGCAGGCGGCCCTCGACACGGTGGCCAGTGGCGGAGAGGCGACGGGCAAGCGGATCTTTCTCTTCGGCGGCATGGCGGAGCTGGGGGCGCGGGAGGAGCGGGAGCACCGGCTGATCGGCCAGGTGGCGGCCCAGCGTGGCTTCACCCACCTGCTGCTGCTGCCCCATCCAGCCCGGGAGGCGACGGCGGCGGGCTGGCGGTCAGTCGCCCCGGAGGCGCCCCTTCTGGAGGTGGCCGACGCCGCCAGCGCGCGGCGCCAGGTGCGGCAGCTGGCCCAGCGGGGCGATCTCTTGCTTGTGAAAGGACCGTCTCGGGCGGGGCTCACCACCCTGGCCCGCGACCTGTGGGAGTCGATGGCGCCGCGGCGGCTGGTGGTGGATCTGGGGGCGATCCGCGAGAACATCGCCCGCTTTCGCGCCCATTGCGGCCCGGAGGTGGCGATCCTGGCGGTGCTCAAGGCCTGGGCCTATGGCACGGAGTTGGCCCGCTTGGCCCTGGCCCTGCAGGAGTACGGCGTCGATTGGATCGGGGTGTCCGCCGCCGACGAGGGGGCGATCGCCCGGCGGGCGGGCCTGCACCTGCCGATCCTGGTGCTGCTGATGGATCCCGACGAGGTGGACAAGGCCGTGCGCCATCGGCTCACTCCCGTGGTTTATTCCCCCGCCTTCGCCACGGCGCTGGTGGAGGCGTTGCGGGAGATGGGCGCCAGCTGCGAGGTGCACCTGGAGATTGAGACCGGAATGGGTCGGGTGGGGGTGGCGCCCGACGAAGCGTTGGCGGTGGCTCGCCTGCTGCGCGGCTCCGGCGTGGCGGGGCTCACCGGGGTGATGACCCACCTGGCCTCCGCCGATGATCCCGCCGCCGATGCCGACACCCGCCGCCAGCTTGCGGTGTTTGACGCGGTGGTGGCCGCGCTGCGGGCTGAGGCGGAGGGGCCGTTGGTGGTGCACGCGGCGGCCACCTCCGGCGCCGTCCGCTTCCCGGAGGCGCGCCACTCCATGGTGCGGCTCGGGCTGGGGCTCTACGGCATCGGCCCGTCGCCGGCGGTGGCGGAGGCGCTGGATCTGCAGTTGGCGTTGGGGTTTGTCAGTCGGCTGCTGCAGGTGTCCACCCTGCGGCGGGGCCAGCGGGTGGGGTACAACGGCACCTATGTGGTCGAGGCGCCCGAGCGGCGGGTGGGCATCGTGGCCGCCGGCTACAACGACGGCGTGCCCTGGACCCTCTCCAACCGCGGCGTGGTGATGCTTCAGGGGCGGCGGCTGCCGATCATCGGGCGGGTGTCGATGGATTCGATGGCGGTCGACCTCAGCGCCGTGCCGCATGCCGTGGTGGGGGAGGAGGTGCTGATCTTCGGTGTCCATGAGGGGCAGACCCTGCGCCCGGAGGAGGTGGCTGCCCTGGCTGGCACGATCCCCTACGACCTGCTGGTGCATGTGGACAGTCGGCGGGTGCAGCGGCTGTTCCGGGGGGAGTAGGGCGGGCCCGATGGGAGCTGGGCCCGGGGGGCTGGCTGGCGGCGCTGGTGACGAGGGTGGGCGGCGGGAGGGTGTCGGGTTAAGCTCGGGAAGCTGCTGGAGAGGTGGCTGAGTGGTCGAAAGCGGCTCCCTGCTAAGGAGTTACAGGAGGCAACTTCTGTCGAGGGTTCGAATCCCTCCCTCTCCGTTCCCTGATCCCACCCCTTCTGGCCCCGTCGCCGGGAGGGACGGTTGTTGATGAGGGCCTGAAGGGTTCAGCCGCGTGCCTGGGGCAGCGGCTGGACTCGGACCTGTCCGCCGCACGCGCCCCTGGAGGCCGGAGAGATGGACGTCCCAGTGGCGCCGGAGCCATGGCGATTCCGAACTCGGGGGAACCTCTGGGTCCGGGGCCCCCGGGTCAGGGGGAGAAGGTCAACGGAATTCCAGGGGCGGTGGGATAGCTCGGCAGACCGTTTTTCACCAGGAAGATCGTCTGCGTTTTGCTGTTGATCTGCTCCAGGGGCTGTTTCGCCAGGCAGTGGCCGAGCGGTTGGGGCGTGTGGCGCCATCACGGAGGAGGAAGAGGGGCATGGATCGACCGATGGGCAACCCATGACGCCATGCCCTGGCCCCGCTGTCCAGGGGGGTGCCAACAGAGCGGCTGCACCTCAGCGCACAGCCGTGGCCAGGGCGGGACGCCCCTCCACCGGGGCGGTCAGGGCCTCCTGGAGCGGAGCGCAGCCGTAGTCGCGTTCCAGGAGGGCCATGACGGTGCGGCCGAAATCGCTCGGATCGCGAGAGAAGGCTTCCAGGCAGATCCGTCCGAAGACGCGCCCCATGGGCTCCGGATTCCAGAGCAGCTTGCGGGCGGTCCAGGGCATCATGCTCATCGGGTTGTAGCCCTCGCTGAGGCGTCCGGTGTCGAAGGCGTGCTGCTCCAGGTGGGTGTGGGGCTGCAGGCCAATGAAGAAGATGGCGGGCTCCACCTTGTCCGCTCCGAAGATCGCCTCCAGCTCCCGGTGATAGGCCACGGTTTGGCGGATGGTTTCCGGCCGCTCGTCGATGACGTTGAAGGAGTAGTTGACGGAGATGTGCTCCCGGAAACCGGCGCGGGCCAGCAGGCGGCAGTTGTCGAGCACGGTGCGGAGGTTTAGCCCATGCGCATCTTGCGCACCAGCTCCTGCGACCCGGAGGTGATGCCGATTTCGAAGTAACTCATGCCCGTGGCCACCATCAGCTCCGCCAGCTCGGCGTCGAGGTTGTCGGCCCGGATGTAGGCGGCCCAGCGGATGTCGGTCATGCCCGCCGCCAGGATCGCCCGCAGGAGCTCCTTGGCGTCTTCGATGTAGCGCCGAGCGGGGATGAACTGGGCATCGGTGAACCAGAAGCCCCGCACGCCGCGGTCATAGAGCTGGCGCATCTCCGCCACCACCTCACGGGCCGGATTCACGCGCACCGCCTTCCCTTCGATGACCGTGTAGACGCAGTAGCAGCAGTTGTGGGGGCAGCCGCGTTTGGTCTGCACCCCCACGTAGAAGTCGCCGCCATCGAGATACCACTCCATCTGCGGCCAAATCGCTGAGATGTAGGTGTAGTCGCAGGCGGTTTTTTCCAAGGGCGCCGGTGGCTCATGGATCAGGCCTGGCCGGGGCGGGGCGCCCACCACATAGCACCGCTGGCGCTCCAGCGATTCCCCTTTCAGCATCGCCTCCAGCAACACCTCCCCTTCGCCCACGGACACCACGGTGCCCCGCGGCAGTCCGCGCCCCAGCTGCTCGTAGAAGACGCTCACGGCCCCGCCGCCCACCACGGCCCGCGCCCGGGGCTGGTGGCGCCGCGCCCGCCGCAGACCCCGACGAATCAGGCGCAGATTGCGCCGCAATTCGCCGTAGTAAGCGGCCATCAACTTCAGACCCCCCAGGGCGCCCCGCAGGCGCCGCAGGGGGTGACGGGCGTAGAACACCTCGAAGGAGTGCTGCAGCGGATTGCCCCCCCGCCCATCGACCGGCGCGTAGATCTGGATGTCGCGCCAGGAAAACACCAGCAGGGTGGGGTGGAAGCGATCGATCGTCTGCTTCAACACGGCGTGCACGTCGAGCAGGGGCACGGCCGCCAGATCGAGGAGCTCCTGGGGCAGGCCGGGGAAGCGTTTGTGGAGGTGGTCCGCCAGGTAGATCGGCCCGACTGGGAAGATGGGGTTGCAGGGCAGACGCACCAACAACACCCGTTCGCCCGGGGCGGAGAGGGCGGGCCTGGGTGCCGTTGGCGAGGATGCGGACAAGGGAGCGAGCTGTCTCGGGTCGGGACCCTAACAACGCCAACCCCTTTCGTGAGCCCATCGCCGCAGCTGGCGCGCCGCCTGCCGCCGCAGGGGAGGCGCCAGCCAGGGCAGCCAGGCGTCATGGACGCACAGGCGGGGGCGAAGCCGCCAGCCCTGGCGCTCCAGGTGCTCGGCGAGGACCACGGGGGTGGGCTGGGGATAGGCGGGGTTGATCACATCGCGCGTGTCGATGCCGCCGAGGTCGTCGATGCCGGCCTCCAGGGCCTCCACCAAGCGGGGGAGCGGCCAGAGATTGGGGGGGAGCTGGAGGTGCACCTCCGGCGGCAGGAGGGCGCGCGCTTCGGCGATGGTGTCCAGCAGGGCGTCGCAGGCGGGCGGGTCGAGGGGGCGGGCCGGTTCATTGGCGGGGCGCCAGGGCTGGAGGATCACCTCCTGCAGATGACCGAAGCGTCGCTGCAGGTCGGCCAGCCAGGCCAAGGCGCTGCGCCGCTCCGCCGCCGTCTCCCCCACCCCCAGCAGCAGGCCGGTGGTGAAGGGGAGGCCGAGGCGTCCCGCCTGCTCCAGCTGGCTCAGGCGCAGCGCCTCGGTTTTGCTGGGGGCGTGGCGGTGGAGGGCGTCGTAGGCGGGGCCGAGGCCTTCGAGCATCAGCCCCATGGAGGGGTTGAGACGGCCGAGGGCGGCCATCTCGCGCCAGGAGAGGGGGCCGGCGTTGGTGTGGGGGAGGCGTCCGTGGCGCAGGGCGAGGCGGCTGAGGCTGAGCAGCCGGGCGAACCAGCGCTGGCGGTGGGGGGAGGAGGGGGCCACTTCGCCGCTGAGCAGCAGCACCTCGCTGGCTTGGGGCGCCGCCGCGAGCTGGTGGGCGGCTGCGGTGTCCGTGAGGGCGCCAGCGAGGGGATCGCCGGCGGCGGGGGCATGGCGAAAGCCGCAGTAGCTGCAGGCGTTGAAGCAGGCGTGGGTGGGGACGAGGGTGACGCTGGGGCTCCAGGTGACCACCCTGCGGCTCGTTTCGTGACCTGCCTTCACAATTGCCGCAACACTGCGTTACATTGCTTAGTGACGGAGGCCTGACGGTTTTCCGTCCATCCATCCGTCCCCTGCATCGGGCTTCGGCCCTGTGCTCTCGACACTTTTCTCGTTCTCATGACCGCCACTCTCCAACAGCGCTCTGGCGCTTCGGCGTGGAATCAGTTCTGCGAGTGGGTCACCTCCACCAACAACCGCCTGTATGTGGGCTGGTTCGGTGTGCTGATGATCCCCACGCTGCTGGCCGCGACCAT
>VGQX01000042.1 GCA_016882305.1 Cyanobacteria bacterium K_Offshore_surface_m2_239 | reverse complement strand
CCATAGAGCTTGGCAACGGCATAGGGGCTGCGTGGGTAGAACGGTGTCGATTCTTTTTGAGGAATTTCTTGCACCAAGCCATACAGTTCACTGGTGCTGGCCTGATAGATCCGTGTCTTATCCGTCAATCCCAACATGCGTACAGCCTCCAGGATCCGCAGGGTGCCCAGGGCATCACTGTTGGCGGTGTATTCCGGAGCCTCAAAACTCACAGCCACATGGCTTTGCGCACCGAGGTTGTAGATCTCATCCGGCTGCACCTGCTGAATGATGCGAATCAGATTGGTGCTGTCCGTCAGGTCGCCGTAATGGAGAACCAAGCGTGGATTGGCCTCATGGGGATCCTGATAGAGATGGTCGATGCGGGTGGTGTTGAAACTGCTGGCGCGCCGTTTGATCCCATGCACCACATACCCCTTGTCAAGCAACAGCTCAGTCAAGTAGCTGCCGTCTTGACCGGTGATGCCAGTGATGATTGCGGTTTTGCCCATGAAGCGAAAAGGATGAAGTGCGGGAACGAGACAGGCTGAGTCTGCGGAGGATTTCTACATCACACCGGCAGCGGCGGGAGGTGGATCAGGGCTCCCCGCCCCTCCTCTCAGGGATCCCTCGCGAAGGATGTCTCCCTCGACTCCCTGTCGCCGCGGATGCTCAGCTGGCACCCGCTGGCAAGCCCCCTGAAGCCGCGCCGCCGGCAATCGAGTCCAGGTGGCGGCGAACGCGTCTCCGGCACACCTCTCGACTCCGTTGCCGCTCCGCAGTGGTGGCGCCAGACAAATCTTTATCACTCTTGATACAAGCATTTATTACCTGTAGAATGTTTCATCTCAGAATTTTTTCATATTAGCATGAACACATGGCAAAGACTCCCTGATTTTGGGTCCCCTTGACGCGTCCAGGCGCCAGCCGCCCCCGCAGATCCCAAGCGACCCAGCCCCGCAAGCGCCCCACGTCCGCGAACCCGGGACGGCAACGGCCCCCCCCGAGAGGGGGGCCAGCGTCTTCCTTCTTCCAGCGCCTGCCTGGCGATGGGGGCGGCATCAGCCTCGCTTCACGGCTCTCGCCGGGCCAGCACGGCCTGATCCAGCGGACGCCCGCCGCGATCCCAAGCCCACAGCTTGAACTCACGGGGGGTGGCCTCCAGTTCCGCGAAGCTGAACGCACTCACAGCGCGGACGGACTGGGCGCTGGCCAGCACCGGTCGCAGGGTGGCGCCGCCACCTCCCACCACCAGATAGGTGGTGCCGTCAATGGGCTTGCTGCGCTCATAGTTGTGCTCGTGTCCGTTGATGTAAAGCTGAACGCCGTGGCGCCGCATCAACCCTGTCAGCCTGGCGCCCAGTTGGGGATCATTTCCGTAGAACCCTGAGGAATAGATCGGGTGGTGACCCACCATCACCTTCCAGGGGGCACGGCTCTGGGCCAGGACGGTCCTCAGCCAGCTGATCTGCCGTTGCCAATCGGCGTTGACATTGGTGTCGAGCAAAAAGAAGTCGACAAGGCCCCGCCGCAGGGTGTAAAACCGCCCATTCATGCCGAACGGCTTGTAGGCCACCTGGGGGGCTCCGTTGGCTGTGCGGATGTCATGGTTTCCCAGCACGGCGTGAAACGGCACGCCAGCTTGGAGCAGGTCCCGGTAAGGCCGCTGGAAGGTGCTCTCCACCAACGCCAGATCCCCGGAGGGATAGATGTTGTCCCCCCCCAACACCACCAGATCCACCGGCTGTCGCTGATGCACCTCGGCCATGCGCTGGCCGACGGCCCGCTGATTGGCGTCACCGCTGCCGGTGTCCGCCACGGCGAGAAAGCGCAGGCGACCCCGGGGCCGTGCCGAAGTGTCGGCCCGAGCAAGGGTGGGCAGCAGGCCCCCGGCCAGCAGGGCGGCGGGAAGCTGCCGCAGCAGATCGCGGCGTTGCACAGTGCGGAGTCGAGTTGGCCTCCAGCTTGCCGAAGACCCGCCCGAGTTGTGGCGGGGCGGGCACACTCGGCGCGTTCAGACGAGCAACGCGGCGGAGTCCCGGGACTCCGGCCGGGGATCCGCTGGGGTGAGGGCTTCGGTGATCACCTCCAGGGACAGAAGCTGGTGGGGGCCAAAGCTGCGCAGAAAGGGGACATCCCCCGCGTCACGCCCCCGCGCGATGAGCACGCGGCCACAACGCGGGATGTTGTGCCGAGCATCGAACACGTACCAGCGATCCCCCAGAAACGCTTCAAACCAGGCGGAGAAATCCACTGGAGCCTCCCCCCGCGGGATGCCGGTGTACCCCAGGTATCCCGTGCAGTAGCGGGCCGGAATGTTGAGGCAACGGCAGAGGGTGATCGCCAGATGGGCGAAATCGCGGCAAACCCCGGCGCCGTCACTGAGGGTGTGGCTGGCGGTCTTGTCCGCGCGCACGGCCTGGTAGTCAAAGCGAATGCGTGCATGCACCCAGTCGCAGATGTCCTGGACCAGCGTCCATCCCTGACGACGGAGGTCGAAGGTGGTCCAGGCCAGGGACATCAGCGCGGCCGTGTCGCAGTAGGTGCTGGCGTTGAGGAAGCGATAGGTGTCGATCGGCAACAGCTGCACCGGACACTGGGGGGCCGTGGGCACCACCAGATCGGTGCTGTCCGGTCGCGTCACCGTGGTGTCGAAATGGAAGCGGCTGTCGCCCGCAGGCGCCACCCAGCGACTCCAGCGGTTGCCACCGCTGTCGGCGAGCAGTTCATAGGCGCGATCGGGATCCAGCCGGGTTTCCTCGGGTCCCGCCAGGTCTTCGCGCAGACTGGGATGGGGATGCACCAGGGCCAGAAAAGGCGTGGGATCGGGGCAGCGCAGCGCCAGGCGACAGCCGATGTGTAGGTGCACTGGTGGGGAAAAGGATCGGATCGTGCCTTCATCCTGGCCAGGGAACCGACCAGGCGCCGGCAGGCCCCCGACGATGCCAGCAAGCCCTGATGGAGGGCCCGTTCCCGCAGCGCCAACACTGCCGCGATGGCTCGCGGCGAGCAGCCTCCCTCCTGGATCAGCCGCGCCTGGATTCGCCTCGTTGGGCCAACGCTCCCGGCTCTCCGCGCGAAGACGACCATCGTTGGCCGCTGTGCAGTGCGCGGATCAAGCTGATGGAGATCAAAAGCTTTCCCATGGGGTGCGGCGCGGGGCCAGGCCGCAAAGCGTGCTGACCGCCAGGGGCCACTGACATGAAGCCCTAGGGGCAGAGACCAGCACGCCCGAAGAGAGCGATGACATCTGCCGTGAGATCCAGCGACCGCGTCTGCCGTGAGATCCATGGTGGCAACATCATCTTGCCGCTGCGGGGACTGGGGAGCGGGGAGCGAAGATCAGCTGGAGAAGCCCGCCGTGACCCGTCGTTTCAACGACGCCCCAAGAGATCTTCCCAGCTGGGCTCCTTGGGGGGCAAAGTCACCGAGGACAGGGAGCCCCCGCGGGAAGGGGACGGATCCATGACAGCCATGGAAGGCAGTGGGGTCCACAGGACCCGAACGGACAAGGGACGATTCATGACAGCGGACAGGAGTTGGATTATGGAGATCGCGGCTCGATCGTCGAAACGACTAGCTTGAGATGGAAACCAATGGTCTCACCATAATCCATCGACCGGCCGATCGCGGTGCCTGGAACCAGCCGCGGTTGCCCGCAGCCCGCACCGCCCGCTCTGCCAAGCTCCTTCCATGGGATCAGACGGAGGATGAGGGATGACGGTGTCCCGGCACACGGTGTCGCAAGGTGCCGAAGCGCGCGGAGGGGTTGAGGGCAAGCAGAGGATGGCAAGCCGATGCAGGGGGAGGCACCCTTGGCGCGCTGGGCCACTGGGGGGTGGGCGCTGCCGATGGTGAAAGTGGAGACTGTCCGGCAGCAGCCCATCGACAGACCCCATTCATCCAGCCATCCATTCATCCATCCATCCATCCATCCATCCATCCGCGCAGCCGGGTGCGCACGCGATCCATCGCCGCGATCGGCACAATCCCCACGGCACGACACTCGTGCATGTTCAGCACCCAGCAACTCTTCAGTCAGCCAGCAATGAATCCAGCCACGACACCGCGCAAACTCATCCTGCATGCCGGCCCCCACAAGACGGGAACCAGTTCGATTCAGGCGATTCTCAAGGAGCACAAGTTTGATGCATTTTACTATCCTCAGACCGGCCAGTGGTACGATGGCGCCCATCATAATCTTGTCTTCAGTCTAGTACCTGAGTTGAGGCGTGCTGACGGGGACACCGTTGAACCACCCGAGCTGCTCCGCCTCCTCCAAGAGGAGCTGGCACAAGTTCAACATGACACGCTATTGATCAGCAGCGAATATCTCAGCCAAGAATGGATTCATCCTGTTTTGGAGTGGCTGATCGGTCATGACATCGTTGACCCAAAGGCGATCTGGATTCTGGTCGTGGAACGGGATAATTTGAGTCGTGCAGCCTCGCTATATAATCAGTTTGTGAAAGATCCCTATATCGGAGAAACCCGCGAACCCGATCAATGGCTGCAGGAGGAGCTCTCCGCGCTGAGCATGGAATCGATTCTGACCAACCTACAAAAGTCAGGCTACACGGTCGAGATTCTGCCTTACGAGCCAGCGGATAGCTTGGTGAAGCGATTCCTCCTGGCTGTTGGAGCTCATGAAGCTGAGCTTCCGGAGCAGATTCCCTGGACAAACGTGTCGATGAACGAAGCTGTTCTTAAGGCGCTGTTGAACGTCAATCGCACCGTTGCTGACCCTGATGAACGCATTGCTCACAGAACACAATTATTTCAAGACTTTCAACCAGCATTCGTTCCCTCGTCTCCGCAGATCTTCTCCTGTGCAAGGGAACAACGGATGGACGAAAAAGCGCTGGAATAGGTCTGATCAACACTCCATATGGTTATAGAGATCAATAGCCTCGAAAGCTTCCTTGATCCGTTGTCGGCCTTCCTGGAAAGAAAAGTGGCTGGCCGCATAATTGCGGCTTTCCCTAGACAAAGCGTGCCAACGGTCGTCTTGGTAACACAGGGTCAAAATCGCCGAGACCCATTCCTCAGGATGGCGTGCAATCAGGCAGTCGAATCCGTGACGCAGGCCAATCCCCTCGGCAGCTATTGGAGTTAACACGGTTGGAATACCGTACGCCAATGCACTGACAACCTTGCCTTTGACCCCAGCGCCACTCAGTAACGGAGCGATAAAGACTCTGTGATTCTGATAAACATCGGCAACATCTTTGATATGACCAAATGGAAGGATCCACTCATTCGCCAAATCCTTAATCTCATCGCCTAAGTTGGATCCGTAGATTGTGAGTTGCAATTGATGCTCTACCAGCATCGGCATCACATCCTTGCAAAACCACTTCAGGCCTTCGGTGTTGGGGTAAAAATCAAAGTTGGCCAGAAAGCACAATCCCTTGCGTTCAGGCAACGGCGCGACGCTGGCGGGGAGCGAAACGACCCAAGGACATTTCATCACCTTCACCTGACCATCCGTATGCGAAGTGATCACCGCATGTTCAACTTCATTATAACTGAGGACCAAATCAACTTTCTTCATCACCTCTAACTCCTGTTCGCGCGTAGAGCGCATGGCAGTCATTTTTTCTTCGTCGTTAGTGACAATAGCTGAGCGCAGCTGTCGGAGGAAGTGGAGGTCTGCATTGTTCAGCAGGATTCGAGTTTTGGGAGAATGTTCACGAATCAACGGTAAGGCCTCCGCCGCCACGCTGTAACGAGTAATATAAACTGCATCAAATTCCTTGGCGCGTTGAGGAATAAAGTCCCCTAAAGATAAATAGAAAGGTGAGGTGATCACCTCTACGCCATTCCGCATGAGTGCTTCTGTGTATTCTCCATAAGAATATAGATTCTGAGGAAGAAATGTGACCTTGTAACCCAAGGATTGAACCAGCTCCATCTCACGGATGGCGGCATAGGATCCGGCATCTTGATCTTCACGGGGCGTATTGTAATCAATAAACAGAATACGGCCTTTGATCCCACGATCCTTTTCCAAATCTGGCTGGTCACCTTCCACGCCATGACTGGCAAAGGCCTTGGCCCAAGCGCGCTTGAATTTGGGCCGATTAATTTCCTGATATATTTTGAATCCTGCTGTAAGATCAACACCGCTTGTCGTGCCTTCATAGTGGTAGACAATAGATGAGGGGATGAAATATGTTTTATATCCAGCATCGCGTACCTTAAAGGAGAGATCTGTATCTTCAAAATACATTGGTTCCAGATAATGTGATAAGCCGCCGACTTGATCCCAAATGGACTTGGTTGTCATAAGTGCTGCGCCTGAAAGATAGTCCACTTGGCGTGCGTAGCAAAACCGTGGTTCCCAGGGATTCTGACCATAGCCATAATTGCTCGGATTTCCAGAGCCCCAAACAATTCCTCCCGCATCTTGAAGACTTCCATCAGGTCTTAACAATTTAGAACCCACCAGCCCAACATTTTCAAAGCGATGAAAAGCATCAACGAGAGCATCAAGCCAGCCGACGCTGACTTCTGTGTCATTGTTGAGCAGCACAACAAATCGCCCGCGAGCTTCGCTCACCCCCTTATTGCAGGCATGGATGAAGCGCAGAGGCTTTTCACTGCGGATCACTCGCACTCCCGAAACCCACTTCTCAATCTCACTGGTTTCATCTGTGGATCCATCGTCCACCAGAACGATTTCAAAACGGACCTTGTTGTGAGCCAGGAGCAAAGCGCACAAGGCGTAGTAGGTTACGCGAACATGGTTATGGGCGGGGATGATGATGGAAACTTCAGGTTCACTGACAGCGGGAAACGCCAATGGGGCGAGTTCCAAGTGCCGAAAATCTTGTCCCAGGGTTTCCAGGGCATGGTCCAACATCTCGATGTGCAGACCTGGAATAGGCGTCTGTAAATGACGACGAAGGGATTGATAACGCTGATAGTCACGAAGGTTCGGATTTGTTGGATATGGAGGTTTGGCTTGCTGCGAAAGCACATCCTGAGGTGTCAAGAACCGCGGGGGCATGACCGCATGACGGATATGGACCTGACTGCCGGAAGCATCGCGAATCTCGACCAGAACCGGTTCACCTCGCAGCCATTGATCTGGAAGCAACACAGAGGTGGGTTCTGAGTTAATGGTGACCAAGCGGCAGTAGCTTCCATTGACGTATAGAGCAAACTCACCACCTGGATGAGCCTGAACTTGCAGGGAATGGGAGTGATCAGCAATCAACGTGACAACATCGTCGACAGGAGCGAAAAGCTCATGGCAGATGCCATTGCCAAGAGCTAAAATTAGATTTGGATCTGCGGGGGAGAAGAAGGGGGTCAGCGTTGAGGAAAACAACCAGGGTGAGCTACCGAGACCCTGAGAAGATCCCAACGCACGTGGAAGCAAGCCGTGAAGTTCTTTTCCAGGATGCCCACAATAACGCAATAGCGGATTTGCCACAAAGTAGTAGCAGTCATAAACACCTTTCGCGATAAAATAGATATTACCATGCCGAACACCTAGCGACAGGTAGTTTGTCCCCGACTCCAGGTGGAGATCTACTCTCACACTCTGGTAACTTCCATCGTCTTGGCCTCCTGCATATTTTGTGTCAAAAGCGATGGCTTGGCTCTTGGATCTTCCTTGATGGGTTGTCGTAACGACCAAACTCCCCAGGGCGCGGTGGCAGGCGAGAAGAGCTTCAAAAGACCAGACTTCCTGGCTCTCGCAGTTCATCTCAAAATCAACAAGCAAAGGCAGGTCGATGCCCTCCTCTGCCGTCGTCAGGTGCACATGCAGCGTTTGCCCACCAAGAAGAGTATAGCTAGGGAGCTGATTTACGCCTGCGTCAAGTATGCGAGCATCGCATTTGTCTGACAGAACAGCAAGCAAATCCTGATTTTTAGTTGCAAAAAGGCGATGGCTCTGACGAGTTTTTAGCTGCTCTCGAATATCCTGTGTCCATTGAATCTTCGTCAGTGCAAATCCTTCATCACCTCTATAAATCGCTGGAGAGAAATCTCGCGTTAGTTCCTGAGGAGAAAGGATGAAGAGTCGATCATCAACAAGCCAGGCCTGAAGTTTGGCTTCCGACAATGGCCGGAACACCGGCGCTGCGGGTTCTGGAGCGATGGATTCCGAATGGGGCGGTTCAGAGACGGACGCTCCCAGACAGGGAGAAGCAAGCGTGTTAAGGGTGTTGGAAACAGGATGCCAAAGAATGGTTGGCTTTGTCTTGGCCGCACTCTCCTCCCACGCATAGCGTAGATACTCATTGTCAGCTTGCGTCCCTTCCTCCCTGCCATGAGCCAAAAAGTGCAATATCAAATCAGCATCAGTGAGATCTTGAAGATCCGGATATTTTTTCCGGTAGGCGCTATAGGGAAAGATCGCTGCTAAGGCCTGGTCGGCTTGTGTCAGGCGTTGATTGATCTGTTCCAGCTCTTCCCGATGTTGATCCAGCAGATTCGAGGCCTGATCTTTCAGATCTTTGATCTCCTTGTCTTGGCGGATCAATTGCCAGGCTTGATCATCCAGAGTCCAGACGAATCCCGAGTCGAGTTCCCTGTTGAACCCCTGCTGTTCCAGCCAAAGTCCGCAGGGCTCGACCCAGAGCACGTCAACTTTGGGGCCCTGCAGCTCAATCCGACGAAAACGGTGCAGCCAGCGATCCGCTCCCTTCAAGACCTCAACCGGATCACCTTGGCGAAGAATGAGGCTGATCTCCTGTTGACCATCCTCGAACGCTGCACACTGTTCCAGGACATCGGCCAAGGTTTGACTTTCTAGTTTCTCCTCATTCTCCAAGGTGAGGTTGGGATAGAATTCTTGCCAGCGATTTAATGGCACCACACCATTAAACCGAGAATCGCTGTAGCGATACCATGTGATCGCCAACTGGGATGCGGCAGCGAGCACACCCTGATGGTGGACGACGTCTTGGGGGATCGGACGGAAGGCCAAGGTCTGACCCAGTTGCTCGAGCTTTTCAGGCTCTGCCTCAACGACCAGAATCGGGTTGGGATCATCAGGGTTGAGGGGGCTGGATCCAACCAGGACGTGCAGCAATGAACGACCAATCATTCAGTGATCCATCGTACAAGGTCTTCGCCCGAAGGCTGGAACAGGACATTCTTCGGACCGCCTTGATCCCGCGACCCGCACCCCCTGCGGTTGGGACGTGTGCCGGGGAATGGGCGCTGGAGCACGCCCGGGTCACGTCTAGCCTGGGATCGGTTCAAACGAGGGCAGGGGATGGCGCCACAGCGCCGGATTGGCCTGACGGGAGGCATCGCGACGGGCAAGAGCGCTGTGGCCCGTTGTCTCAGTGAGGGCCATGGCATTCCCGTTCTCGATGCCGATCAGTTCGCGCGCGAGGCGCTCGCTCCGGGGACGGAGGCGACGCGTGCGGTGCTCCAGCGCTACGGCGAGGCCATACGACGGACCGCCCAGCCGATGGGAGAGCCCGCCGACCTCGATCGCGCCGCTCTGGCCCGCATTGTGTTCGCTGATCGAGCCGAGCGGCAGTGGCTGGAGGACTTGGTGCATCCCCTCGTCCGGCATCGCCTGAAGGAGGCCTTGGCCCCTTTGCAGGCTGCACCAGTGGTGGTGTTGATGATTCCGCTCCTGTTTGAAGCGGGACTGGAGGCGCTCTGCACCGAAATCTGGGTGGTGGACTGCGGCGAAACCGCCGAGCAGCTCCGTCGCCTGATGGCACGGGATGGCTTGAGCCTGGAAGCAGCCCGGACGCGACTGGCTGCGCAGTGGCCCATGGCCGCCAAGCGCGCACGGGCGGATGTGATCATCGACAACAGCGGAGGTCTGGAGACGTGGGCTCAACAGGTGGCCACGGCTCTCGCCATGCCCCAAGCGCCCACCCTCACCGGCGAACCTCTCCCAGACGCTTCACCAAGCGTTCACGGTGCTCCTCCAATTGCTTGATGGCAAAGAGCATCCACTCCAACTCGATGCGAACCTGAACCGGCAGGTCCTGGTCGAGATAGACGCGCAGGGAATCGAGACTGAGGCTCCCGCGACGGAGTTCACCCTCCAAGGCCTCCAGGGGTGAATCCGCGGGCGATGGTCCGTTCATCCCTCAAGCCTCTCGGTGAGGAGTTGATTCGCCAACTGGGGATCCGCTCGCCCACCCGTGCGCTTCATCAGCAGGCCCACGAAAAATCCGCGCAGCTTGGTTTTGCCCGCGCGATAGGCCGCCACTTCGTCCGGGTGAGCCGCCAACAACTCGGCGACGATCGCCGCAATCGCGGCTGGATCGCTGATCATCCCCAAACCTTTGGCCTCGACGAGGGCTTTGGCGGAACCGCCCCGTTCCAGCAGCTCCGGCAGGATCTCCTTGGCGATCTTGCCGGAGATCGTGCCGGAGGTGATCAGCCGCAACAATTCGGCCAGTTCGACAGGCCGCAGGGGAAGGGTGGTGTAGGAGAGCCGTTGGGCATTCACATGGGCCGCAATATCTCCTGTGATCCAGTTCGCGGCGGCCTTGGGGTCCGCACCCGCGGCGACAGTGGCTTCAAAATATTCAGCCATCGACCGCTCGTCCGTGAGCACGCGGGCGTCATAGATGGACAGGGATAAGGTTTCGGCATAGCGATGACGCTTGCTCGCGGGCAGCTCCGGGAGTTCAGCGTGCCAGCGCTCACGCAACGCTTCGCTCACCTCGATCGGTCCAAGATCCGGCTCGGGGAAGTAGCGATAGTCGCTGCTCCCTTCCTTGCTGCGCATTGTTTTGGTGAGCTGGCGTCCCTCATCCCACAGACGGGTTTCTTGGCGGATGGGTTCCCCCGCCTCGATGGCTTTGATCTGGCGTTGGATCTCATACTCACAAGCCTTCTGAATCGCACTGAAGGAGTTCATGTTCTTGATTTCCACCTTCACACCGAAAGGGGCGTCTGGTCCTGGTCTCACCGAGATGTTGACATCGCACCGCAACGAACCCTCCTGCATGTTGCCGTCGCTGACACCGAGGTAGCGCATGATGCGACGGACCTCCGAAGCATATTCCGCCGCTTCGCGACCGGTGCGGAGATCGGGTTTGCTGACGATTTCCGCCAGCGCCACCCCTGCACGGTTGTAATCCACCAACGAATGACTACTTCCCGCCAAGCGATCGCTGCCCGCATGCACCAGCTTGCCCGCATCCTCCTCCATGTGCAGACGCTCAATTCCCACCACTTTGGTGTAGGTCTCTTTGCCTTTCTCGGCGACCTCCACTTCAATCTGGCCCTCAAAACCGATGGGTTCATCGTATTGAGAGATTTGATAGTTCTTGGGCAGATCCGGATAAAAATATTGCTTGCGATCGAATTTACTGTGCGCAGCGATTTGCATGTTCAACGCCAGGGCGGCTTTGACGGCAAATTCCAAAACCTTCTCATTGAGCACAGGCAAGGTGCCCGGCAGGCCGCAGACCAGCGGATCGATGTGGGTGTTGGGCTCCTCGCCAAAGGAGGAGGCCGCCGGGCTGAAGATCTTGGTAGCGGTGCCCAGCTGCACATGGATCTCCAGGCCGATCACGGCCTCCCAGGCGGGCTGACGGGCCGCTGAGGGCGCGGCGGCGGGGACGGCGGAAGCGGCGGCGCTGGCCATGGAGGGCTCGTTCTGGGCGGCAGAGCCGCAAGATGCTTCGGCGATCATACGGAGAGCCATCCGTTCGACTGGACCCGCGCTCTGGTCACACTGGAAGCAGTCGCAACCGCCCCCATGGCCGCCATCACCGCCGACCCGGTGCTGATCCTTGGTGGGGGGTTGATGGGCTTGTCGATCGCCCATGAACTGGCTCGGCGCGGCGAGGATGTGCTGGTGATCAGCCGCCGCCGCGGGGAGGCGGCGGGATTCGTCGCGGCGGGCATGCTGGCTCCTCACGCGGAGGGTCTCAGCGGCGCGCTTCTGTCCCTGGGCCAGGCCAGCTTGGCCCTCATTCCCCATTGGGTGGCGGGACTTGAGGCCGACAGCGGCCTTCCTTGCGGCTTGCGAATCACGGGCATCGTTGTGCCCTTTGCCAGCGACAGCGCCCAGGGGGCGTTCCCCACCGCCGCGTTCGGCGCGACGCTGGACCGTGAGGCATTGGAGCGGGAGGTCCCCGGCATCGGACCGCGATGGAGGAGTGGGCTGCTCTTTCGACAGGATGGACAGATCGACAACCGACGCTGTCTGATGCGGGCGTTGGAGGCGGCCTGCGTACGCCGTGGCGTGGCCTTCGAGGAGGGCAGCGAGGTGCTGGAGCTCCACAGCGCTTCCGGATCGGGCGAGGGCTTGACGGCGGTGCGGGTTCGGCGCTCAGATGGAGAGACGCGCCGCCTGACCTGCCGCCGCGCGGTGCTGACGAGCGGCGCCTGGGCGGCCCAGGTGCTCCCCGGGTTGCCCGTGCATCCGATCAAAGGGCAGATGCTCTCCCTGCAGGGGCCGCGGGGCGCCTTGCGTCGCGTGTTGTTCGGTCCCGGCACCTATCTCGTGCCGCGAGAGGATGGACTGGTGGTCGTGGGCGCCACGAGCGAGCCGGAAGCCGGCTTCCACGGTGGGCTCACCCCAGCGGGCCAACGCCAGCTGGAGGACGGGGTGGCCGCGCTCCTGCCGGAAGCCAGCTCCTGGCCGCCGATGGAGCGCTGGTGGGGTTTTCGGCCGGGCACCAGCGATGGGGAGCCCTTGCTTGGACCCGGTGCGATCCCCGGGTTGTGGCTGGCGACGGGCCATCACCGCAACGGGGTGTTGCTGGCGGCGATCACCGCGAAACTCATGGCGCACGCCCTCGGAGTGGCTGAGCGAGGCGAGAGGCCACCTTCACCAGCCGAGGCCCATGTGACAGCGGAAGCCGATCGCTGGCTCGGGTGGTTTCGTCCGGACCGCATGGAGAACTCCCCGCGATTCGGACCGGAGTGATCCCATCACGATGTCCCCTGGGTGGCTTGGGTGGATGGATGCCAACGCGCGACTCGCGGGTGGGAGAGGCGGGTCAGGGCGCGAGATGGTGCTGGCTGGGCGCCAGGCCCGTCAGGGTGCGAGGGGGAGGGGGTCGGGCTTGGTCGAGCGGATCTGTTGCTGCCAAAGGGCGGCGTAGCGCCCGCCACGACGCAGGAGCTCCTGGTGATTGCCCTGCTCAACGATGCGCCCTTGATCCATCACATAGATGCAATCCGCATTCACAATGGTGCTGAGTCGGTGAGCGATGACGAGAATCGTATGTTTGCGATCAAAGCGATCGATCGCCTCTTGGACAAGCCGTTCGCTTTCCGTATCCAAGGCGCTGGTGGCTTCATCGAGGATGAGCAGATCTGGGTTGCGAAGGATCGCTCGGGCGAGTGAAATTCGTTGACGCTGCCCACCACTCAACCTGTAGCCCCGCTCGCCGACGAGCGTGTTGTAGGACTCGGGCAGAGCCTCGATAAAAGCAGCCGCTTGGGCTTGTTGCGCGGCCACGATCACATCGTCCAGCGTGGCTCCAGGAGTGCCGAAAGAGATGTTGGCGGCGATGGAGGCATTGAAGAGGAACGTGTCTTGACTGACCACACCGATGCGACGCTGCCAACTGGTGAGAGCAAACGAGCGGAGGTCAACCCCATCAACCAGGATGTGACCCTCGGTCTCTTCATAAAGACCGGCCAGAAGATCAGCGATGGAGCTCTTGCCGGCACCGCTCCTGCCCACCAGGGCGATGGTGTGGCCATTGGGAAGGATCAGATTGACGTCCCGCAGCGCCGGGGTGGGACTGCCGCCATAGGTGAGGCCCACGTGCTGAAAAACAATGTTTTGTGAAAAGCCGTTATAAGGTATTCCCGTACGCTGACGGAATTCCTTGTCGTTGGGGAGGAGAAACTCATTGAGAAGTTTTAGGTTGGCAGAATTATTTTTGAAGCGTACCATCAAGTCTGTTATCGCTCCGAGGGAGCCATTCAGGCGCTGGAGGGCGACGACGAAGGTCACCAGGCTCGGCAGGACCCCCGACGTCTTTTGACCAAAGAAAACAAGACTCAACCAGGCGATTCCAGCAATCATGATCATCGGCAGAACAATCGTCACCGGAGCATTGATTGAATTGAGCCGGGTTTGCCCACGCAAGTTGTGCTCCAACAGGTGGGTTTGTCTTTCGACTTCAGCAGCGGCCTCATCGAGGCAACCCGAGGTGTGAAGAAGGCGCAAGCCCTGAATATTCTCTGCCATCCGACTGCCTACCTCTTTCGAAATTTCTGTTGTGACATTGGCGCGTGCTGTCGCCCGAGGAAGCAGCTGTCGTTGAATTTGAGTTGAGGCGAGGCCCAGGCCGATGGCCGCGAGCAACAGCCAAGGCGACAAGCGAACAAGAACCACCAAGTAGGTGATCAGCATCAATGCGGCTACAAACAGTCCGTTGTATGTGATGATCTCGCTGATGATGCTGCCAGGACCGGCATTGTTGATGTATTGAAGCTCACCAATGCGATAGCGACTGGCACATGGAAAACTAAAACCTAACACTTGAGAATGCAATAAAGACGTCAGGCTTCGAGAGGCGCGATTCGCGAAGTATCCGATGGAGACGGCGGAAAGATAAAGTGCGGCACCTTGTAAAATCTTCAGGATAACGGCCGCTGCAATCAGAAGTGAAAAGGCTTGAAAGGTTGAAATTTGATTCAGCCATCGAATCGCTTCAGGAAAATGCCTCAACGCAAACTCATTAGCAATTCCCAGGCTGCCTTCGTTCGGCCTGGAAAGCACCTTGACGGCCATAAAAACAACCGCAAAGGTCAGGCCCTCAAAAGCTGCATTGAGAAACGAGCAAATAATATTAACAATAATCAGGCGACCATCCTTCTTGGCTGTTTCTCGGATGAGGTGAGAAACTGGACTTTGATCTCGAAGAGGACCGAGAAGTTGGGCGCCCAAACGACGCAGGGTGACGAAGGGGGAGGCCAAGCGGAACAGGATTAGGGAAGAGGCCCTTGCGGGCCGGGACGACCTTTATTAAAGCCCATTCTTTTCACTGAACCCGTCCGCGGGGACAGTCTGCGACAGCAACATTTCCGCGGACGGATTGGGAGAGGATTCCGCCTCAGGCGGCCTCGGTGCGCCAGGTCTGGTCCGCAGGAGTCCAGTCGCTGAGTTCGCCTTCGGAGAACCAGAGAGCGATCTCCTGGACAGCGGTGTCGGGGCCATCGGATCCGTGGATCACATTGCGACCGATGTTGATGGCCAAATCGCCGCGAATGGTGCCCGGGCTGGCTTCGAGAGGTTTGGTGGCTCCGATCATCAGCCGGGCGGAGGCGATCACCCCATCTCCTTCCCAGACCATCGCCACCACGGGGCCGCTGGTGATGAAGTCCACCAGCCCGGCGAAGAAGGGACGCTCGCGGTGGACTCCGTAGTGGCTTTCCGCCAGCTCCCGGCTCGGCGTGAGCTGCTTGAGACCGACAAGCTTGAATCCCTTGCGTTCAAAACGGGAGATGATCTCCCCGACCAAACCGCGCTGCACACCGTCGGGCTTGATGGCAAGGAAGGTGCGCTCAGCGGGCATGACAATCAAAATAAAAGCACAGCCATCCTGGATTTTCAAGGTTCCGCTTGGCAAGAGCTCCTGGGCCAGTCCCACACGTTCCAGCGACGCCGTCCGATGTCGCCTTAGGGTGAGTGATGGCGTTTTTGCTGCCCAACCATGGCTGTCGCGCCGCCAGAGCGTTCCCCTCGCCTGGCTCCCTCGGCTCGCCCTGAGGTGGAGAGCCTGCAGGCCTACAGCGCCCCATTGGAGGGGCGGAGGGAGTTGCTGCGTCTCGATTTCAACGAGAACACCCTGGGTCCCAGCCCCAAGGTCGTGGAGGCGATTCGGGCCATCCCCGCCGACCACTACGCGATCTACCCGGAATACGACGGTCTGCGCCAGGCGGTGGTGGCCGGCCTGGGCTCTTCGGGCCAGCGCCTCGACCCGAGCCAGATCGGGTTGTTCAACGGGGTTGACGCGGCTCTGCACGCGATCTTTCACGCCTTTGGCCGCCCCGGCGATCGCCTGCTCACCACCACGCCGACCTTCGGCTACTACGCCCCGTGCGCCCGCATGCAGGGCATGGCCATCGAGGCCATTCCCTATCGCCTTCCCTGTTTCAGCTTTCCCCTGGAGGAGATCCACTCCGCCCTGATCGCCGCCGGCGATCAGGGACCACCGGCGGCGCCACGACTGCTGCTGATCTGCAACCCGAACAATCCCACGGGAACGCGGCTGGCCCCCGCCCGCCTCTTGGAGCTGGCCGAGGCCGCTCCCCACACCCTCGTGGTGGTGGATGAGCTCTACGAGGCGTTCAGCGGCGACAGCGTCCTGCCACTGCTGGAGGAGAGAGCCGCCGCCGGGGAATGGCCGGATTCCTTCAGCCGCCATCCGAATTTGCTTGTGCTCCGCTCGCTCTCCAAAACGGCGGGCTTGGCGGGACTGCGCATCGGCTTCGCCATCGGCCATCGCACCGTGGTGGATCGCCTGGCTCGGGTTGGCGGACCCTACGACGTGAACAGTTTCGCGGTGCGGGCCGCCATCGCCGCCCTGGGGGACCAGGCCTATGTGGAGGCCTATGTGGAGGCGGTGATCGAGGCCAAGGAGTGGCTGTCCGGTGCCATGGCCCGGGCGGGTGTGCGCCACCACGTGGATGGGGGCAACTACCTTTTGATCTGGCCGGCGACGCCCGTGCTGGAGATGGATCAGCGTCTGCGCGAGGCGGGCATCCTGGTGCGCTCGATGGCGGGCAAGCCGCTGATCGATGGCTCCATGCGCGTGAGCATCGGCACGCGGGACCAGATGGAGCGGTTCTGGGAGGCGTTCCAGGCGATTGAGGCCGGCCTGACCCCCTGACCCCCTGTTGCCTGCCCCCCCCTGCGCTCTGTTCCCCCTGACGCCCTGACGCCCTCTCCGGGCTGAGGGCATCGGCCTGAGGCCAGGCTGTCACAGAACCTGGGGTGGGCACCGGCCTGGCCAGGCCGTCGCGGACCCCGGGGCGGACATCGGCCTGAGGCCTGCGGGGACCTGGGGCCGTAGGAGACTTGGGGCCTTCGGGGGGCATGAGCCGTCGGCGGTCTCGAAGCGGGCGCGGGGGAGGAACGCAGGTGGGGGAACGGGCGGGCTGAAGGCTCAAGCCGGGGGGCGCGCGGTTGGCGGAAGCGCTCCCGGGGACGCTCCCGGCGGCGTGCCCGGGGCCGCCCCGGCACCCCGCACCCGCAGCGGTCGGCGCCGCCCCGTGCGAGCGCTGACGGCGCGACTGCGCTCCTGATAGGCGTGCACCACCGGCAGCCGTTCCCGCTCCCAAGCGCTCAGGGCCCGATCGACAGGGGGTGGAGCGGCGGCTGAGGAGGCGACGAGCGCCCTGGGGTCCAGGAGCCTGGCCAAGGCCACCGCATCTTCCAGGCCCGCCGTCATTCCCCGAGCTTGGGACGAACTCATGGCGTGGGCGGCATCGCCGATCAGCACCACCCGGCCCTGATGCAGGCGCGGCAGCGGGTTGATGTCGAACGACCAGTTGGCCACCACCGCGTCGGCAGGGGTGGAGCGGATGAGGGCGGCCAGGTCGGCGGGCACCTTGGCCAAGGCCTCCTCCGGAACGGGCTCCTCCAGGAGGCGGCGCTGCTCCTCCCGCTCGCCGGGCAAGGGCTCCTCCTGGAACACCCCCCAATGGGTGAGCGCCTCCTCACTGGCCGTCGCGCCGAGATCAAAGACATTGGCGTAAACGCCCCGACCGCGGGCGTACACGAAGAACTCCCCCTCGCGGCAGAAGCTGGCATCCGCCACCACACCCCGCCAGACCCGATCCCCGAGGTAGTTGAGCTGGCGTTCCGGGGCCACCAGCGACGCCACGCGGGAGAAGAGCCCATCCGCCCCCACCAGCAGATCCCCCCGCCAGAGGTCGCCCTGGCGGAAGACCGCCTCCACGGGAGCGGGGTCGAGGTCGGGATCGCTCTGCCGCCAATGCAGCACTTCCGCGTTGAACTGGATGATCTCCGGCGGAAGCGCGCTGGCGAGGGCCTCCAGAATCACCCGGCGATGAAGCAACAGCGAAGGCAACTCCCCCGCGACTTGTTCGGCGGGTGAGCTGTCGATCAAATCGCCGCGCAGGTTGCGCACCACAAAGCGGCTCACCGCCAGACCCTGAGCCAGGAAACGCTCCAGAAGCCCCTCCAATCCACTGGCGGCGATGGCCTCCACTCCGCTGCGGACGAGGAGGATGCCGCAGCCTTCCGCGCGCAGCCGGTCGGCTTTTTCGAAGACGCGCACTCGATGGCCCTGGCGATGCAGCAGCGCCGCCAGCAACAGGCCGGCGCTGCCCGCTCCGACCACGGCAACGCGAAGCGACGGGCTGGACACGTGCCGAATCCTCACTGGCGCGACCTTAGGCCCGCCGATCGGTGGACCCTGTCGTCATCCGCACGGCGGGACACGGCGGGACTGTGCTCAGCGCATCACCTCCACCACCAGGCCCTCGGGGAGGGGAGGCGTGAGGTTGAGGCTGGCGCCGGCCTGACGAACCACGGGCGAACCCAGGGCATTGAGGAAGGGCTGCAGGCCTTCCTGGTCACAAGCGGCGGGGGCACGGCCGCCGCGGAGGAACTGCACCGGAATCACGCGACGAGGATTGAGGTCGCGCACCACAGCGGCCGCCTCGGCTCCGGTGTAGACCTTCGCGCCGCCGCCGACGCCGAGGATCAGCACATCCGGCCGCCCCAAGAGCACTTTGTCGGCGGGGCTGATGGCTCCGGCGGTGCCGCCGAGGTGGGCGAAATCCAATCCCCCCTGGCGCCAGCGCCAGACCGTGGAGAGGCCAAAGCGCCGACCGTCCACCCGGTCGTGCGGAACGCCGATCCCCTCGATCCGCAAGCCGGCCACGCGATAGGAGCCAGGCTTGCTGAGGAAGCGACCGCTGGCGACAGGGGCACCCTCATCCTTCAGCAGGCTGCTGGCGAGGATCACGTCCGCGCTCAGCCGCGGTTCAGGCAAGCCGGCGGCGCAACCCACAGCCCGGAAGGGATTGAGCAGCACCCGCGCCCCGCCGCCCTCGATCAGCAGGGCGCTGTGGCCATAGCTGGTGATGCGCACCCCGCTCTCGGCCCCTGCGGGAGCCGGGATCGCGGGGAGGGCGAGAAGGGTGACGCTGAAGAGTCCCCCGGCCCAGCGGCGAAAGCGAACACGCGCAGAGGCGGCGGGCATGAAGGAAAGGGCGACGTCGCGCGAAGTTAGCAGTGGTCGGCGGAGTGGTTCTCCGCCTGCCGCAGGAAATTGGCCAACAAATCGTGGCCCGACTCCGTGAGCACGCTCTCCGGATGAAATTGCACACCCTGCAAATGAGGCCACTGCCGGTGTCGCAACCCCATGATCGTGCCGTCCTCCAGCCAGGCGGTGACCTCGAGAGCCTCCGGCAGGGTGGGACGATCGACGATCAGACTGTGGTAACGGGTGGCGATCAGGGGTTCAGGCAACCCGGCGAAGACGCCCTGGCCGCTGTGATGGACGGGGGAGGTCTTGCCGTGCATGAGTTCAGGCGCACGCACCACCTGCCCGCCGAACACCTGGCCCAGGCACTGATGGCCCAGACAAACCCCCAGGGTGGGCAGCTCGGGGCCCAGCTCCCGCAACACCTCCAGACAAACACCCGCTTGGTCCGGATCTCCAGGGCCGGGGGAGATCAGCAGGGCGCGGGGAGCAAGCCGGCGAATCTCCGCCAGCGTGAGGGCGTCGTTGCGCTCCACGCGCACCTCCGCGGCGAGGGGATGGCTGGCGGCCAGCTCTCCGAGGTATTGCACCAAGTTGAAGGTGAAGCTGTCGTAGTTGTCGAGAACAAGCAACATGGCGCTCCTTCAGCGGCCGAGCAGACCCAAACGCTGCAGCAGAGGGGGAAGCAGCAGCAGCAGGGCGATCAAGAGAGAGGAGAGCGCCGCCACCAGCACCGCCGCCGCCGCGCAATCCTTGGCAATGCGGGCGAGGGGGTGGAATTTGCGGCCAATGGCCAGGTCCACCACCGCCTCCGTCGCCGTGTTCAGCAACTCCAGCACGAGCACCGCCGCGACGGTGAGCACCAGAACGGCCAAGCGATCGGGGCTGAGGTGAAGCCACAACCCCAGGCAAAACGCCACCACCCCCATGAACACATGGATGCGGAAGTTGCGCTGGCTGGCGAAGCCGTAGGCCAGACCTTGGGCTGCATAGCGGAAGCTGGAGGGCAGGTCTCCGGCGATCTTCCAGGCCCCCACCCGCAGGCGACGTCCGCGGCGGTGACCATCAACACCCACCTCATGAAGCTGGGTTGGCTGGGAATCGGGTACGGGCAAGGCCACTCGAAACCGCTCAGCTTGATGGCGGCACCTTAACCGGTTGCCTCGCCGTGGCAAGACGCCATGGTCACCGCCGGAAGATGGGCGGTGGCGGCGAGCAGTTCCTCCTGCAAGGCGAGCATGGTCGCCAGGGAGGGCTCGTCGGGATGGTCCCAGCCGAGCAGATGGAGCAAGCCATGGCTGGCCAGGAAGAGCAGCTCCCGGGAGAGGGAGTGGCCTTCCGCCTCCGCTTGACGCCGGGCGGTTGGGGTGGAGATCACGATGTCGCCCAGCTCCAGGGGGCAGCCCTCGGGGTCCTCATCGTCAGCGAGCGGGAACGGGGGTTCCGGCTCGTCCTCCGCCGACGCGGCATCCGCAGCCCGCGTCGGGGAGGGCCAGGGGATGGGAGCGTCCTGAATGGCGAAGGCCAGCACATCCGTGGGCCCCTCCTGGCCACGCCAGTCATGGTTGAGCCGGCTGATCTCCGCGTCGTCGCACAGGGTCAGGCCCAGGCTGTAGCGGGACGCGGAGAGGTGGGCAGGCAACCGGGGGGTCAGGACCACCATCCAGGCCCGGAGATGGTCGAGCCACACCTGATGGAGGTGCTCCTCCTCCGGCAGTCCGGTCAAGGCGAGGTCCAGATCCACCGGGAGCGCGACAGGAGGCATGGCGGGAGGGGAGAGGGGGGCGGCGGAGGCGATCAGAGCGGCAGGCGAGGACGGCCCAGCCAGGCCAGGAGGAGGAGAAAACCGCTCAAGCCGAGAGCCGTCAGCCCGAAATGCAACAGGCTTTGCCGCCCTTTGCGCACCATGTTGCGCATCGCCAGCTTGATGAACCCCGCGGATTCTTCCTTCGCCACCGCGCTGTTGACAGGCAGGGTGGGGCTGGTCTCAGAGGAGGTGGCCATGGGCGTCAACCAGAGAGTCCGAGGAGATTAACGGGACTGACTCACGCCGCGACGCCCACCT
>VGQX01000041.1 GCA_016882305.1 Cyanobacteria bacterium K_Offshore_surface_m2_239 | reverse complement strand
GCCGGGATACCCGCCGCGCCCCCCCGCCGCCGGGGGCCGCGGACCCGCCTCAATCCAGCTGATCAAAGCTGCGATAACTGAACGCCTCCGCGATGGCGGCCCGCTCCACCCGGGGCTGATCCGCCAGATCGGCGATGGTGCGCGCCAGCCGCAACACCTTCAGCCCGCCGCGCATGCTCAGCCGCCGCCGCTCCAGGGTCGACTCCCAGAGCGTGCGGGCGTCCTCCGCCAAGGCCAGGGTGCCCCCCAGCTCCTTGGCGGAGAGCAGGCTGTTGCCGCAGCCGGCTGGATTGCGCGCCCGCATCCGCCGCCGCGCCGCCCGCACCCGCGCCGCCACCGTGGCGCTGCTCTCCATCGCCTCCCCGGACCGGGCCTCCGACCCGCCGCACACCCCGGCCAGCTCCGCCGCCCCGGGGTGGCGCATCACCACCTGAAGGTCGATGCGATCGAGCAATGGCCCCGACAGGCGGGCCCAATACCGCCGCCGTTCCCCCTCGGCGCAGCGGCACTCCCGCCCGGGCTCGCCATACCACCCGCACGGACAGGGGTTCGTGGCCGCCACCAGCAGGATGCGGCAGGGAAAGCGCGCCCGCTGCCGGTTGCGGCTGATCCAGAGCTCGCCATCCTCCAGCGGCTGCCGCAGCTGATCGAGCACCGCCCGGCGGAATTCCCCCAACTCATCCAGGAACAACACCCCCAGGTGAGCCAGGCTCAGCTCCCCCGGACGCGGTGACCCCCCGCCTCCCACCAGCGCCGCCGCCGAACAGCTGTGGTGCGGACTGCGAAAGGGCCGCTGCCGCACCAGGCCGCCCTCCTCCGGCAGCAACCCCGCCACCGACTGCAGCCGCGTCAGCTCCAGCCCCTCCTCCCGCGTCAGGGGCGGCAGCAGGCCCGGCAGCCGGCGGGCGAGCATCGTCTTGCCGCTGCCGGGGGGACCCACCAGCAGCAGGTGGTGGCCGCCGGCGGCGGCGATCTCCAGGGCCCGGCGGCCATGGCTGGCGCCGCGCACCTCCGCCAGGTCGGCCGGCGCCACCGCTGGCGGCGCCGGGCGCGGTCGGGGGGCGGGGGCGGAGGCCGGATCCGCCAGCAGCGCCAGGGCCTCCCGCAGGTTGCGGGCGCCAAGGATCGGCAGGTCGTCCACCAACGCGGCCTCCGGCCCGTTGGCGCGGGGCAGCAGCAGGGCCCGCGCCCCACCCTCCCGCGCCGCCAGGGCCAGGGCCAGGGCGCCCCGGATCCCGCGCAGCGTGCCATCCAGCCCCAGCTCCGCCGCGCTCCAGATCCCCTCCATCCGCTCCGGCGGCAGCTGTCCGCTGGCGATCAACAGCCCCAGGGCGATCGGCAGATCAAACGCTGGCCCCTCCTTGCGCAGATCCGCTGGCGTCAAGCTCACCACCACCCGGGTCAGGGGCACCCGCAGACCGCTGTTGCGCAGGGCCGCCCGCACCCGCTCCCGCGCCTCCTGCACCGCCGCGTCCGCCAGGCCCACGATCTGCAACCCCGGCAGACCCGGCGCGATGTCCACCTCAATCCCCACCGCCAGGGCGTCCAGCCCTCGAATCGCGGCGCTTCCGCATCGTGCCAACATCGTTGTGGTCTCCATCCATGGTTCAAGGGATGGGTGCCACCACCTGTCACATCCTCCCCGTCCCGCGATGGTCAGCAGCCCCTCCCCCTCGGGTGACAGCACCGCGAACGACACGATCTTCGGCCGCATCCTCCGGGGGGAGATCCCCTGCGATCCCGTCTACAGCGACGGGCAGTGCCTGGCCTTTCGCGATGTGCAGCCCCAGGCTCCCGTCCATGTGCTCGTGATCCCTCGCCAGTGGATCCCCTCCCTGGCAGAGGCTCGCCTGGAGGATCAGGAGTTGCTCGGCCACCTGCTGCTGGTGGCGAGCCAGGTGGCGCGGCAGGAGGGCCTCTCCAGTTGGCGCACCGTGATCAACAGCGGCGCCGAAGCCGGGCAGACGGTCTTTCACCTCCACGTGCACGTCATCGGCGGGCGTCCGCTGGCCTGGCCACCCGGCTGATTCCCTTAGGCCGCCACAATGCCCACACATTGTTCGCGGACGCGCCCCGTTCATGAATCCCTTCAAGGCCCTTCGAGAGCAGCTGGGCCAGCTGCAGCGTCTGGCCCAGCCCTATTTCCTGCCTCTGGAGGCCACCTCGGGCTCGGGCTGGTGGTTTCTCGGGCTGCTGATCGCCCTGGTGGCCGTGGTGGTGGGGCTCACCCTGCTGCTGCTCAGTGGCGCTCTGGCCCTCAGTGGCGCCTTGATTCCTGAACTGCAGAGCCGTTTCCTGCCCGGCGTTCCCCAGCAGGTGGAGGCCATCTGGAAGAGCCCGGTCGGAGCGGTGATCATGGTGTTGTTCGCCGCCGGCCTGGCCACCTTCGGCGCCTTCCGCGGCCGCCTGCGCCAGGGGCGCTGGGTGCCCTGGGTTCTGCTGGGCGCGATCATCCTGTTGATCCTGGTGATCAATGGCATCAATGTCGGCATCAGCTTCATCGCCCGCAATATCGATAACGCCTTGGTGGCTTATAAGCAGGATGAATTCTGGAAAATTGTCGCCATCTACGCATTTTGCCTTGTTTTGGCACTGCCGATTCGGGCGATCCAGAGCTACCTGGTTCCCAAGCTCGGCCTGCTCTGGCGCCAATGGCTCACCGGCCGCTTGATCAATAGCTATCTCTCGGATCGGGCCTACTACGTGCTCAATCCCAATGACGAAACCCAGGAAGAAATCGATAACCCCGACCAGCGCATCTCTCAAGACACAGATAGCTTCACGCAACAGAGTCTTGGCTTCACGGTTGGCGTTTTTGAAGCCCTGCTCACCTTTTTCAGTTTCATCATCGTTCTTTGGACGATCAGCGACAAGCTCGCTCTAGTGCTCCTGGCCTATTCCCTGGGCGGCACAGCCTTGATCGTGATCGCTGGGCGCAGGCTGGTGTTCTTGCGCAACATGCAGCTCAAGCTGGAGGCCAACTTCCGCTATGGGCTGGTGCACATCCGCGACAACGCGGAAGCCATCGCCTTCTACCAGGGCGAGCAGGTGGAATTGGACGAGGCGGAGCGGCGCCTGGGCGGAGCGATTCGCAACTTCGATCGCCTGATCATTTGGGAGGCGATGATCAATGTCATCCAGCGTTCCTACGACTACTTCTCCCGCTTCCTCCCCTGGCTGGTGATCGCGCCGCTCTATTTCGCCAAGGCGGTGGATTTCGGTGTCTTTGGCCAGGCCGGCATCGCCTTCTCCCAGGTCTTCTTCTCCGTCAGCTTCATCGTCAACAACATCGAGGCCCTGGCCCAGTTCTCCGCCTCCATCAGCCGTCTGGAAGGCTTCCAAAGCAAGGTGAACGCCATCAGCGGCGAGGCCGCCCAGCGCCAGCTCACCGTCGAGGCCACCCCCGCTGGCCTCGCCTCCAAGGCCGAAGCGATCGTGGTGCGGGATGTGGATCTGATTCCTCCCCGCAGCCAGCGCACCCTGATCCGCGACCTCAACCTGACGGTGGACAACCAGCAGCGCTTGCTGGTCGTCGGTCCCTCGGGCTGCGGCAAAACCTCCTTCCTCCGCCTCCTCAGCGGCCTCTGGCCCGCCACCACCGGCACCATCCAGCGCCCGCCCACCTCCGAGCTGCTCTTCATCCCCCAGAAGCCCTACATGCTGCTGGGCAGCCTGCGGGAGCAGCTCTGCTACCCCCAGCCCCCGGAGCGCTTCACCGATTCCCAGCTGCGCCATGCCCTGGAGGAGGTGTGCCTGCCGGAGCTCGTCAGCCGCTACCCCGATCTGTCCATCAAGGAAGACTGGCCCCGCCTGTTGTCGTTGGGAGAGCAGCAGCGCCTGGCCTTCGCCCGCCTGCTCCTCAACGCGCCGCGCTTCGTCGTGCTCGATGAAGCCACCAGCGCCCTGGATGTGGCCACCGAGAAAAAGCTCTACACCCTGCTCGTGGCCCGCGATCTGGCCTTCGTCAGCGTCGGCCACCGCCCCACCCTGACTGACTACCACAACACGGTTCTGGAGCTCGATGGCAGCGGCGGCTGGCGCCTGGTCCCGGCTGCGGGCTACACCTTCTCCGGCGCCGACTGACGCCGACGCCGCCAGGGGCCAGGCAGACTGCGCCCAGCCCCGCGCCTGGCCTCCCGTCGCCACGCCTGCGGCCTTCCCGCCTTCGCCCACCGCTCCCACGTCCCTTGTCTCCTCCGCCCGCCACCGAGTCCGCCACGCCAGCTCCTGGCGGGCCCGCCACTCCCGGCGCCCCGCCGGCCACCAGCGCCACCACCCGTGACACCCCGGCCTTCGGCTGGAGCGCCTACGCCGAGCGCGTCAACGGTCGCTTCGCCATGCTCGGCTTCGCCTCCGTGCTCCTGATCGAGTGGCTCAGCCACGACACCTTCCTGCACTGGGCGGGCCTGGTGCCTTGACGGGGCGGTGGATCGGAGGGCAAGCCCGACTGGATGGACAGCAGGCTTAGCGGCGGCTCAGGGCACGGCGATCAGATCCACCTGCACCAGCCCCCCCCGGCTCACCTCCACGGCGATCTCTCGACCGTCCGCTCGCAGCGTCGCCCGCCGCGGCACCCCCTCCGGCTCCATCCGAATCGGCTCGCTGCTCATCACGGTCCGCCGATGCAGCACCAACTCCGTGCGGCCCTCCCGCTGGCGCACCACCGCCAACCGGGAGCCGTCAGCGCTCACACTCACGCTCAAGGGCAGGGCGTCCGGCCGGTTGAGGCCAGGCAAGGGCACAGGCCGCTGCCGCTCCACATCCACCAGCTCCACCCGATCGCGGCCCTGCCGATTGGCGATCAGCGCCAGCCAGCGACCTGACAGGCTCGGCTCCCCCTGGCTTCCCTGCTCCGCCAGGCTCCGGTTCAGACCCTGCATGGGCATCGGTCCAGGACCGAGGCAGCCGCTGAGCAGCGCCGCCAGCCCGGCGGCCATTCCGGCAACGTGCGCCCGGCCGAGGGTCACGGCGCCTCTCCAGACACCGCCGGCGCTCCGCGCACAGCCCAGGCCGGCGGCAGATCGGGCTCCAAAAATCCGGAGAGATCGAACAGCCGCACTTGGGAACGGCCCTGCGCCACCGCCGCGACCGCCAGGCGACGCCCATCCGGCGCCAGGCTCAGCCGCTCCAGCTCCAGACCAGCCGGGAGCTGGAGGCGATGCAGCCGACCCCGGGCGCGATCCTCCACCACCGCCAGGCGACGGGGGCCTTGCTGCACCAGCAGCGCCAGGTAGCGGCCATTCCAGCTGAGGGAGGGGGAGCGGTGGGGGGTGAGTCCCCGCAGCTGCGGCAGGGGGATCCGCCGGCCCGAGGGTTGCTCCTGCAGCAACACGGCGGGGGTTCCCTCCCGCTCCACCAGGCTGGCCAGCCATTGGCCATTCCCGCTCAAGGCCGGATCCTGGCGATCCGCCTGCCGCCCCACGTCACCCGCGGGACCAGCCGAGCGCCGGGACAGCCAGGGGCCGGCGCCGCAGCCAGCACAGAGCAGCTGCAGCAGGAGGACCGCCAGCGGACGTGCGCCCAGCCACGGATGCCGAGAACACGGTGCCCCCCGGCTGGACGGGACGGCGCGGCGGGGGCAGGCCGCCAGGCCAGCGAGAGGGAGCTCAGTCGTCGAAGCGGGACGTGTTGTCACGGGGAGAAGACGCCGCCCGGCCGGCCGGCCGCGGGGAGGGATCGACGGGGCTGAAGTCGGCATCGCTCACCGCTGCACCGCTCTCTTCCCCTCGGGGGCCGCGACGGAGGGGACTGCCCTGGGGCATGCCCGTGGGGCCCAGCCCCGACGCCGCGGAGGACGCGGGGCTGGCGGGGACCTCACCAGCACCGGCGGGTCGACGGCCGCTGGGCACGGGACGGGATCCCCGGCGCGCGCTGCCGGCGTCGTCCCGATCCCGGCGCCGCGCTCCGAAGTCCGGGGCGGCGGAACGACCGCTGGCGCGATAGGGATTGGGTTGCCCCCGATCCGGTGCCCGGTCGCCGCTGCTGCCCTCCGGCTCCCAATCCTCCTGATACGGCATGCGGCTGGCGGCGCGCTCGGGAATGGCGGCCCGGCTGGAGCGCCGCGGGCGGTAGAAGTCCTCCTCCTCCTCCTCGCGGGAGCGGATGCGACGGCGCAGGGGTTCGGGCTCGTTGAAGCGATCAGGACCATCCCAACCACCACCTCCCACCCCGCCGCGCGGGCGCAAGGGGGCGGGTTCCTCCTCATCGAAATAGGAGGAGCGGCGGGCCTGTTCGGTGGTGATGCCCCGCAGCCGCACGCTTTCATAGGCGAAGAACACTGTGGTGCCCGCCAGCAGAAACTGACCGAACTGCAGGATGGGATCCAGGCGCCAGCCTTGGAAAAAGAGAATGCCGCCGCAGAGCAGGCCCACGGCGGCGAAGAACACGTCGTAGTCGCGGGCCAGCGCCGGCTTGAAACTCCTCATGAAATAGAGGAAGGCGCCACCCACGGCCAGGACGATGCCGACGATGCTGGCCCAGTTGAGACTGGCGTTGACCAAGGGGATGGACGGGGAGGATTGACAGCACTCTAGGAAACATCAACCCGTTTCCCACCCTCGGACCTTGCCCGAGGGTCCGGGGGGGATCAGAGGCGACGGTCGACCCGATCGTTCTGGCTGATGAAGATCAGGGCGAGGGCGATCGGGACCACCACGATCACCGCACCCCAGAAAAGGCTGCTCAGAAAGTTGGACAGGGAAGGGGTCATGGAGGAGGCGAGCTTCCGGTGATGGGGATCTTAGGCAAGGTGGGGGAGTTCCTAGGATTCAAGGCCCCACGCGTTGAGCTTTGTGATGGCCTCACCGGGCACCCTTTCCCTGCTCCACCTCTTCCTGGGACTGGTGCTCGCCGCCTGGACCCTGCTCTTCTTGGCCCGACTCGTGCTCACCTGGTATCCCCAGGTCGATCTCCAGCAGGGTCCACCGCGCTGGGTGGCCCTCCTCACCGAGCCCGTCCTGGCGCCGACGCGGGCGGTGATCCAGCCCATCGGCGGCGTGGACGTCACCCCGGTGATCTGGGTGGGCCTGGTCAGCCTGGGTCGGGAACTGCTGGTGGGTCAACAGGGCCTATTGACGCAGGTGCTGCGCAACGCCCAGCAGCTCGCCCTCGGCTGAGATCAGCCTCAGCTGAGGGGCAGCATCTTCTCCTCGACGAATTTGGTGTACACCTCTCCCTTCTGGAATTCGACGCGATCCAGCAGCGCCAGGTGAAATTCGATCGTTGTGGGGATGCCGGTGACGGCCCATTCGGAGAGGGCGCGGCGCAGGCGCCGCAGGGCCAGCTCCCGCGTCGGGGCCCAGACGATCAATTTGCCGATGAGCGAATCGTAAAAGGGCGGGATTTCGTAGCCCGTGTAGACGTGGCTGTCCACCCGCACGCCCGGCCCCCCAGGCGGAAGCCAGCCGGTGATCTTTCCGGGCGCCGGGCGAAAGTTTTGACGCGGATCCTCGGCGTTGATGCGGCACTCGATGGCGTGGCCCTGCAGGCGAACATCGCGCTGCGCCACGCTGATCGGCTCTCCGCCAGCGATCCGCAGCTGCTCGGCGATCAGATCCAGCCCCGTGACCATCTCCGTGACGGGGTGCTCCACCTGGATGCGGGTGTTCATCTCCATGAAATAGAACGCGCCCGAACGGTCGAGGAGAAACTCCACCGTGCCCGCTCCCTCGTAGCCGATCGTGCGGGCCGCCGCCGCCGCCGCCTCGCCCATCTTCTCCCGCACGCCCGGATCGAGCCCGGGGCTGGGGGCCTCCTCCAACAGCTTCTGGTGGCGCCGCTGAATCGAGCAGTCGCGCTCGCCAAGATGCACCACATTGCCGAACCGATCCGCCAGCACCTGCACCTCCACATGGCGCGGCCGGTCGATGAACTTCTCCATGTAGAGCCCGGGGTTGCCGAAGGCCGCCTCCGCTTCGCCCTGGGCGGCCTTGAACAGGCTGTCGAGCTGGTCGGCGGCGGGCACCAGCCGCATGCCCCGTCCTCCTCCCCCGGCGGTGGCCTTGATCATCACGGGGAAGCCCATGGTCCGGGCCAGTTCCCGCGCCTCCTCCACTGACGCCAGCAGGCCCTCGCTGCCGGGAATGGTGGGCACCCCCACCCGCTGCATCGTGCGCTTGGCCGTCGACTTGTCGCCCATCGCCAGGATCGCTTCCGGGGAAGGGCCGACGAAGGTCAGGCCATGGTCCCGGCAGATCTCCGCGAAGGCGGCGCTCTCCGCCAGGAAGCCATAGCCGGGATGAATGGCATCCGCTCCCCGGGAGGTGGCGGCGGCCAGAATGTTGGGAATGTTCAGATAACTGCGGCTGCTGGGCGCGTCGCCGACGCAGACCGCTTCATCCGCCAGCTGCACATGCAGGGCGTTGCGATCCACCGTGCTGTGCACCGCCACGGTGCTGATGCCCAGCTCCCGACAACTGCGCAGGATGCGCAAGGCAATTTCGCCGCGGTTGGCGATCAACAGCTTGCCGATGGGCATCCGAGCCTGTGCGGTTGGAACCCCCGGGGCGCCTTGACGCGGCGGGGGAAGGGGCCGAGGGGAAACTCGAACCGTGCTTGGAGATGGACTGTATCAGCGCCGACTGAACGCCGCGGCCTCACCTGCGGGCCGCGTTCACAGGCCCCACCTCCTCCTCGCCGTGTGCTGCTTGCCCCGACGCGTTCGCCGGCCCAGGGGAAACCGGCACGCCGCCAGGGCTGGATCGGGCGGACGGGCCTTGGGTATATTGCTCAAGGTTTGCGGCCTCGGCCGGAAGCTCCCACCCGAACAGGCAGGGTTCTCTTGCCGCCGTTCGTGGTTTGCGGATGTGGTGGAATTGGTAGACACGCACGTTTGAGGGGCGTGTGGCTTCGGCCTTGCGAGTTCAAGTCTCGCCATCCGCACTTTTTTTTACGCCCCCGCTTGATCCCCCCGCCGACCACGGCCATCGTTCTCGTGAGCAATGGCCCCGGCGAGCTCACGACCTGGGTGCGGCCCCTGGCGGATCGTCTCCACGACCTGCTTCCCCTTCGCCCCCGGCGACAGGAGGCGGCCTGCTCCCTGCATCTGGTCCTCGTCCCCTGTCCCAACGCCACCGGACAGGAGCATCACGTCGCCGCGTCCTGGGGACTGTTTGAGCGGATCGTGCCCGCCCGCCGCTTCTGGGGGCTCCTGCTCCGCCCCCACCGCCGGGTCCCCTGGCCCCGTCAGGGCGTGGTAGTGTTTCTGGGGGGGGATCAGTTCTGGACCGTGCTGCTCTCCGCCCGCCTCCGCTACCGCCACCTCACCTATGCCGAATGGGTGGCCCGCTGGCCCCGCTGGAATGACCAGCTCGCGCTGATGGGCGCGGCCGCCGCCCATCGGCTTCCCGCCCGCTGGCGCGGTCGCGCCCGGGTGGTGGGAGATCTGATGGCCGATCTGCCCGCCTCCGCCCGCCAGGCCGATCCCCTGCCCCCCGGGGGGCCCTGGGTGGCGCTGCTGCCCGGCTCCAAGCGCGCCAAGTTGCTGGTGGGGGTGCCCTTCCTTCTGGCGGCGGCCGATCGGCTGCGCCAGCTCCATCCCGACTGCCGCTTCCTCCTCCCCGTGGCCCCCACCACCACCAGCGAGGAGCTGCGGGCCTATGGCAGCGACGCCAATCCCCTGGCCCACCACTACCTCGACAGCCCGCCCCAGCTCGTGGCGGAGCCCTCCGGCGTCTCCGTCCTGCGCACGGCCCGGGGAACGCCGATTCAGCTGGTCACCCGCCAGCCCGCCCATGGCCCCCTCAGCCAGTGCGCCCTGGCCCTCACCACCGTCGGGGCCAACACCGCCGAGCTGGGGGCGTTGGGGGTGCCGATGATCGTGCTCGTGCCCACCCAGCACCTGCACCTGATGCGCGCCTGGGATGGGGGACTGGGCCTGCTGGCCCGTCTGCCGGGGGTGGATCGGCTCCTGGGGGTGGCCCTCACGGCCTGGCGCATGCGGCATCGGGGCTTTCTGGCCTGGCCCAACATCTCCGCCGGTCGCCTGGTGGTGCCCGAGCGGGTGGGGGCGATCACGCCGGACCAGATCGCCATGGAAGCGGCCGGCTGGCTCGATCAGCCGCGCATCTTGGAGAGGCTGCGGCAGGAGCTGCGCGGCTTGCGGGGGGAGCCCGGGGCGGTGGAGGCGGTCGCCCGCATGATTCTCCAGCTGGCCCAGGCACCACCGCGTCGACGGGGGGGGCGGGTCTCGCTCGCTTCAGGCGGCGAGGCGGCGTCTCCCTTCCGGCCCGAGTCCGCGGGTCCAGCGGTCCCCGGCGTCGCCGAGGAGTTGGAAACCTACGCTGACCCCTCCCCCACCCGGGCCCGTTCGGTCGCCAGGGACGATCCGCCATGACCCGCGTCCTGTTCGTTTGCCATGACGCCAGCCGCACGGGCGCTCCCTTGCTGCTCTTCTGGTTGGTGCGCTGGCTGGTGACGCACCAGCGGCTGGAGGCCCACGTGGCGATCCTGAGGGATGGCCCCTTGCGGGATGACTTCGAAGCCCTGTGCCCGACAGCCACCTGGCGACCCGCTGGCCCCACCCCTTGGACACGCCGCCTCACCGCCAAGCTCACCCGCCGACCGCTCGCCATCGATCCGGACGCCTGGCTGGCGGAGCAGGTGGAGCGCGTCCGCCCCGATGTGCTCTACCTCAACACGCTGGTGCTGGGATACGCCTTGGGCGCGCTCTCCCCGGAGCTCCTTCCCGCAGTGGTGGTGAGCCACGTCCATGAGCTGGAACCCAGCCTGGTGATGATGTCCAAGCCCGAGCTGGTGCGGCGCCAGCTGGCGCTCTCCACCCTGGTCATCGCCTGCGCCGAGCCCGTGCGCGACAACCTGCTCCAGGCCCATGCGCTGCCGCCCGAGCGGTGCGTGCTGTTGCCGGTGGGCCTCCCCGCCGCGCTGGCCCAGCCGCTGGAGACGCGCCACGACGACCCCCAAACCCAAAGGGTGCTGGCCGCGCTGCGGGAGATCCGCGCGCGGGGCGACTTCCTGTTTGGCTTTCTGGGCCAACCCCTCTCCCGCAAGGGCGTCGATCTCTTCCCCCTCCTCCTCCGCGAGTGTGTGGAGGTGTTCGGGGAGGTGCCCTTTCGGGGCGCCTGGATCGGCTGCGGGGAGGGATCCCTGGCCCACGCGGTGTTGGAGCGCGATCTCAACCTGCTGGGGCTGGCGGATCGGGCGCTGGTGCTCCCCGGTCTGCCGAGGGGACCAGCGGCCATCGCCTGTCTGGACGTTTTTGCCCTGCTCTCCAGGGAGGATCCCTACCCGATCGTCGTGCTGGAGGCCGGCGCTCAGGGCATCCCCACCGTCTGCTTCAGGGGATCAGGAGGGATTCCGGAGCTGGAACCGCGAGGAGCGGTCATCGGTGTTCCCTATCTCGATCTGCGCGCCTTTGCCGAGCGGTTGTTCCTACTGGCCCGCCAGCCGGAGGAGCGCCGCCGGGTGGGGGAGCGCTGCCGGGAGGTGGTATTGGCCGAGCACACGATCGAAACCCTGGCGCCCAAGCTGGCGGAGTGGATCGCGGGGCAAGGGTGAGCGCGGCGCCCCGCTGGACACCTTCACCGCAGCGCAGGGTCGAACTCCAGGGAGGCGGAATTGACGCAGTAGCGCAAGCCGGTGGGGGCGGGCCCGTCGGGAAACACGTGACCGAGATGGGACCCGCAGCCGGCGCAGCGGATCTCTACGCGCACCATGCCGTGGGTGGTGTCGCTGTGGGTGGTGATGGCCTGCTCATCCACCCCCTGCCAGAAGCTGGGCCAGCCGGTGCCGGAGTCGAACTTGGCATCGGAGCGGAAGAGATCGGCCCCGCAGCAGACGCAGCGATAGGTGCCCTGGCCCTTGTGATCCCAGTAGGTGCCCGTGAACGCGCGCTCCGTGCCCCCTTGGCGGGTGACCCGGTATTGCTCCGGGGTGAGCCGCTCGCGCCATTCCGCCTCGAGGTTCACCGCCGAGGGCGTGGCGGTGCTGGGGGTGGACGCGGGATCGGCTTCGCTCACAACGGAGGTTGGGGATGAGGCGTCTTCACTGGCCATGGAGAGGGGATCGACGGAAGGAAACGCGTGGCCTGACGGTAAAGGGGCCAGGCCCTAACTGTGATCCCTGAGAAACTGAATCGCGCTTTGCAGTTCCTCCGCGAAGCGGTCGATCTCCTCGGGGGTGGAGGTGAACCCCAGGCTGGCCCGCGCCGAGGCCGCCAGGCCGTAGTGGCGATGCAGGGGTTGGGTGCAGTGGTGGCCGCTGCGGATGCAGATGCCCGCCGAATCCAGCAGCGCGGCGATGTCGTGGGCATGGAGCCCCTCGACGTGGAAGGCGGCCAGGGCACCGCGGTGGGGCTGGCGTTCGGGGGAGGGTCCGAGGATGCGCACCCCATCGATGGCGCCCAGCCGGGCGAACAGGTGACGCGTGAGCTCCTGCTCCCAGGCGTGGATGCGCTTCAACCCGAGGGATTGCAGGTAGTCGATGGCGGCGCCCATGGCGATGGCTTCGCCGATGGCCGGGGTGCCGGCTTCAAACTTGTGGGGCAGCTCGGCCCAGGTGCTGTGGTCGAGGTAGACCTCCTGGATCATTTCTCCCCCGCCGAGGAAGGGGGGCATGGCCTCCAGGAGCGCCTCGCGGGCCCAAAGGAAGCCAATGCCCGTCGGGCCGCAGAACTTGTGGGACGAGCCGACAAGAAAGTCGCAGCCCAGCTCGCTCACCGCCACCCGTTGGTGGGGGAGGCTCTGGCAAGCGTCAACCAGCAGCAGGGCTCCGGCGTCGTGGATGGCGGGAGCCAGCTCGGCGAGGGGGTTGCAGGCCCCCAGCGCATTGCTGACGTGCACAAGGCTCACCAAGCGCGTGCGCGCGTTGAGCTTGGCGTGAAAATCGTCCAGATCCAGCTCGCCATCGGCGGTGAGCCCCACATGGCGCAGGACGCAACCCGTGCGCTGGGACAGTTGCTGCCAGGGCACGAGGTTGCTGTGGTGCTCCATCAAGGAGACCAGCACCTCGTCGCCCGGTCGGAGCGTGCTCTCTCCCCAGCTGCGCGCCACCAGGTTGATGGCTTCCGTGGCGTTGCGGGTGTAGACGATCTCCGCGGCGCGGCGGGCGCCGACAAAGCGGGCCACCTTCTCCCGGGCTCCCTCAAACCCCTCTGTGGCGCGGGCGCTCAGCTGGTGGGCGCCCCGATGCACATTGGCGTTGTCGTGGGTGTAGTAATGCTGCAGGACCTCCAGGACCTGGCGGGGCTTCTGGCTGGTGGCCGCATGATCCATGTAGATCAGGGGCTGACCCAGGCAGGCGGTCTGAGCCAGCAGGGGGAAGTCGGCCCGGGTGAGTTGGGCGAGGTTCTCCACGGCCGGGGGTGCCGCGCTGGCGGGCGAGAGCGGCGCCTCCGCCGTGAGCGGGGGATTCGGGGCGAGGGTCATGGGCGTTGCGATGCGGCGTTCAGGAAAGACAGCGGGCTCCAGGCCCCGGCCGCGGCGGGCAGCTCGGCGCTCACCTCTTCGCAAACCCCCCGCAACAGCAAGCGGGACGCCTGTTCGGCGGCGATGCCGCGACTGCGCAAGTAAAACAGTTGCTCCTCCCGCGGGCGGCTGATGGTCGCGCCGTGGGTGCAGCGCACATCATCCGCCACGATTTCCAACTCGGGTTTGGTGTCGATCCTGGCACGATCCGACAGCAGAAGGCCGCGACTGAGCTGGCTCGCATGGGTGCGCTGGGCGTCGCGCGGCACCTGGACACAACCGTTGAACACGCTGCGGCTTTCCCCTGCCGCCACCACCTTGTGGAGCTGATCGAGGCTGCCCTCGGGACCCGCGAAGCGCATCCGGCTGTGGGTGTCCGCCAACTGATGACCCTCCAGCCAGTGCAGGCCCCGCAGGCGGGTGTCGGCCCGCCCCTCGCTCTGCAGAACCACCGGCTCCTGTCGGGCCAGACCCCATCCCGAGCAGAGACTGGTCTGGGACCATCGGCTCCCGGCCGCTTGCCGCACAGCCGTCACCGCCAGCAAGGCCGCCTCGTCGACGCCGCGGGCCACCAGCCCGTGCTGGAGGCGCGCGTCACGCCCGAGGGCGATGTCCATCACCACGCTGGTGAGGCTGGGTCCTTCCGCCAGGTGCACCTGGAGCAGGGTGAGGGAGGCTCCCTCCTCCAGCAGGAGCAGCACGCGCAGGGGCAGCACCCCGCCCCGCGCGCCGGCCTGGCTCACCAGTTCAAGGCAAGGGGCCACCGTTCCGCAGACGCGCAGGGCGAGAACCCTCGGCACGATGGCGGTGTTAAGGGCCACGGCCCACTCCTGCTCCACTCCCGTGTCGGTCAGGACAGAACCGAGAACAGCCTTCCGCAGGGCCTCGCCCTCCAGACGCTCGATGCCGTCGGGCCAGGCGGCCCGGGCGTGGGTGTCCGGGGCATCCAGATGGATCCGGAGCGTCGACCCCGTCGCGGCGGGGAGGGGGGACGGCTGATCAGGCGCCGCGCTGGCGGGCGAGGCCAGGAGGTGGGGCGCCAGGGCGGTGAGGGGAAGCGGATCGGTGAAACGCCAGGCTTCGTGGTTCCGGCCGGGCAGGCCAGCGTGGGCCAGGGCCGCCCTGGCGCCCTCACGGCCGGCCTCCAGGGGATCGGCGCCGGAACCGGCCGCGCCGCCCGGCCCGGCGGTGGCCTTCAGCAGGGCGGTCAACCAGTCGTGGCCGCGCGGCGCCCGGGCCGTCGGCGGCAGGGGGGAGAGGGTGGGCATCAGCGCGCCTCCACCGGGCTGGCTGGCCGGGGGGCGGCGAGTTCCTCGTCCACCCAGTCGTAACCCCGTTCCTCCAGCTCCAGGGCCAGCTCCTTGCCCCCCGTCCGCAGCAGGCGACCCGCGGCCATCACATGCACAAAATCCGGTGTGATCGCCTCCAGGAGGCGCTGGTAGTGGGTGATCAGCAGGGTGGCGTTGTTGGGTCCAGCCAATTGGCAAACCCCTCCGGCGACGATGCGGAGGGCGTCGATGTCGAGTCCGGAATCCGTCTCGTCCAAAATCGCCACCCTGGGATTGAGCAGGGCCATCTGCAGGATTTCATTCCGCTTTTTTTCACCTCCGGAAAATCCCTCGTTCACGCTGCGATCGAGAAAGGCCGGGTCCATCTGCACCACGCCAAGACGCTCCCGGACGAGATCCTCGAAGCTGAAGGTGTCGAGCTCGTCGTCTCCCAGCTGCTGGCGTCTGGCGTTGGTGGCCACGCGCAGGAACTCCAGATTGCTGACACCCGGAATCTCCACGGGATATTGAAACCCCAGAAACACCCCCCGCCGGGCCCGCTCCTCGGGGGAGAGCGCCAACAGGTCCTCCCCCTCAAACCGCACGCTCCCCTCCGTCACGGTGTACGCCGGATGCCCCGCCAGCACCTTGGAAAGCGTGCTTTTCCCACTGCCATTGCGTCCCATCAGGGCATGGATTTCTCCGGCGCGAATGGTGAGGTTCACTCCATGGAGGATGGGCTGGTCGTCAATCTGAGCGTGGAGATTGGTGATCTCCAGCAGGATCGGGGCGTCGGGTCGGATCACGGCGGGTTCAGGGGATCGGGCAGGGTGTGAACAGGAAAGAACGAGAGCGATGGGGGCGGGCGACAGGGGAGATCAGCCGACGGACCCTTCCAATTTGAGGGCCAGCAACTTATCGGCTTCTGCGGCGAATTCCATCGGCAGTTGGTTGAACACATCGCGACAGAATCCACTCACCATCATCGAAACCGCTTCCTCCACGCCAATGCCCCGGCTTTGCAAATAGAAGAGCTGGTCTTCAGAGATGCGGCAGGTGCTGGCTTCGTGCTCCACATCCGCGTCCGGCTGCTGGGAGCGGATGTAGGGATGGGTGTTGGCGCCGGCCTGATCGCCGATGAGCATGGAATCGCACTGGCTGAAATTCCTGGCGCCAACAGCCTTGGGACCGATCTGCACCAATCCCCTGTAGGTGTTGCTGGAGGATCCGGCGCTGATTCCTTTGCTGACGATGGTGGAGCGGGTGCGCGGGCCGACATGGATCATCTTCGTGCCGGTGTCGGCCTGCTGATGATTGTTGGTGAGAGCGACGGAATAGAACTCACCCACCGAATCTGCTCCTTGCAGGACGCAGCTTGGATATTTCCAGGTGATGGCGGAGCCGGTTTCCACCTGGGTCCAGCTGATGCGACTATGCCGGCCACGACAATGGCCGCGCTTGGTGACGAAGTTGTAGATGCCGCCGACACCGTCCGCATCGCCGGCATACCAGTTCTGCACCGTGGAATATTTGATCGAGGCCTCGTCGAGAGCAACGAGCTCAACCACTGCGGCATGCAATTGATTGGTGTCAAACATCGGCGCCGTGCAACCCTCCAGATAACTCACGGAAGACCCTTCTTCCGCGACGATCAACGTGCGCTCAAACTGTCCCGTGTCTCCGGAGTTAATGCGGAAATAGGTGGAAAGCTCCATCGGACATTCCACGCCTTTGGGAATGAAGACAAAGGAGCCATCGCTGAAGACGGCGGAGTTGAGCGTGGCAAAAAAATTGTCGCTCAAAGGAACGACGCTGCCGAGATAGTGTTCGATCAGGTGTGGGTGCTCACGCACGGCCTCGCTGATGGAGCAGAAAATCACTCCGTGTTCGGAGAGTTTTTCCTTGAAGGTTGTGGCGATGGACACGCTGTCGAAAACAGCATCCACGGCCACATTCGACAACCGTTTCTGCTCGCTCAAGGGGATGCCGAGCTTTTCAAAGGTGTCCAAAAGCTTGGGGTCCACCTCATCCAGGCTCGCCTTCTTGGCGTTTTGCTTGGGCGCGGCGTAGTAGATGATGTCCTGGAAGTTGATCAGCGGATGGCTGAGGGCGGCCCAGTCAGGCTCGGCCATGGTCAGCCAATGGCGATAAGCCCGCAGACGAAAATCCAGGAGAAAGGGGGGCTCTTCCTTGATGGCTGAGATCCGACGGATCACATCCTCATCGAGACCCTTGCTGAATTTTTCGGTTTCGATGTCGGTCACGAAGCCGTACTTGTACGGCGTGGCGACAAGGCTCTCGAGGCTTGTTGTGCTCATGGGAGGCTGGGCGTCTCAGCCCGTGGCGTGGGTTTTGATTTCTTCGAGACTGATGGTTTGCCGCTCTCCTTTGAAGGGGTTGTCTTCCGTGAGGAACAGCATGCAGTGGCACTCCTTCCGTTCCCGCATGGGCACGCAGGGACAGTTCCAGAAGGCCTGAGACACCTCCGCTTCCTTGTCCTCGTAGTGGCGACAAGGGCAGAGGGCGGCGCCGAGATCATCCTTGTGGCGCGCCAAACCTTCCAGCACCACGGCCGTCACGCCCAGATCGGCACAGAAATAGGTGCCTGTGCGCTGGGCATAGGTTTCCGCGAACTTGCGGATCACCTCCAGGCTGCCGCTCGCCGGGGTGGCGGCGGCGGCGTCAGCGGCGGCCGCACTGGCTGGAGAGGAGAGGGCATCGGATGAGGTCACGGCTGCTCTGGAGGGGACAGGCGGAAGGAATAGTCTCTGGACGCAGGGCGGAGAGATCAATTGCGAAACGAGAACGTTTCGTAACTCTCACACCTTAAGGCATCCAGGGCGGCCTTCGGTCCGCCCATTGTGTCTTGTCCCCGGCGCGAGCGTTCCCACCGCCCCACTTCCCCCCGACTCGTGGCATCGTGGGGGTCGCGGTTGAGTGCGAAAACCGTCAAGTCCGTCCCATGAGCGTCCGCCACCTTCCCCATCACCGCAACCGGTCGCCCTTGGCTTCCCACGCCATCTCCGGCGCTGAGGCGCCGGCGGACGAGCCTCCCTTGGCCACGCGCGACGCCGTTCTTGCCCTCCTCCTGCGCCGGGGAGAGGCCACCGCCGCCGACCTGGCGGCCAGCCTGGGGGTCTCCGTCCAAGCCATGCGTCGCCACCTGCGCAGCTTGGAGGAGGATGCCCTGGTGGAGTCCAGCACCAGCTCCGCGGGCCCCGGCCGTCCCACCAATCATTGGCGCCTGACCCACCTCGGACAGGAGCGGTTCGGCGATGGAAGTGAAACCTTCGCTCTCGGCCTCCTCCAGTCCATGGCGGCCACGCTCCCCGCGGACACGGTGTCGAACCTGATGGAGCAGCAGGCGGAGGAGAAAGCCAGGGTTTATCGCACCCACATCGGCGTCGGCCCCCTGGAAGTCCGCCTCGAACGCCTCACCGAGCTGCGTCGGTCGGAAGGCTATGTCGCCGATCTGGGGCCGGATCCCAGCGCGGGACCGGATCGCCGGGCCTGGCTGATTCGCGAGCACCACTGCTCGGTGATGCGGATCGCGGAGGAGTTTCCCCAGGTTTGCGATCAGGAGCTTTTGTTGCTCCGCCTCACCTTTCCGGATTGCCAGGTCGATCGGGTTCACTGGCGTCTGCAAGAGGGCCACTCTTGCGGCTTTCGCCTGCAACCTCAGCCCAAGACCCAGTCCCCGTCCGGGACCCATTCCCCGTCCAAGACCCAGCCTCGGCCCGAGATCGAATCCCAGCCGCGGGACGGGTCCAGTGGAGCCAGCTGAGCCGCTCCCCCTGTCGCCATGCTCACCCCGGACGATGAGGATTTGCTGCGCGCCACCGTGCTCCCGGCCCTCGACCGCCATCACCTGAGCCTGCTTCTCCACGGCCTGCGCACCTTCCAGGCCATCGCCGCCCGCGCCGACGCGCCGCCGGATCTGCCCGATCGTTCCTCGCTGGAGGCCTGGGTGGCGGATCAACCCGCCCTGGCGGGGGATCCGGGCTTCCAGGAGGCGTTTGTGGAGCAGCTGTGTCGTCTGCGGGATCCCCTGCGAACCATCGCGGCCCGCGTCGGTGTGCCGCCCCTCGACCTGGGGGGCGACGCGCTCCTGGCCTGGGTTCGGGAGCGGGTGGACGCTCGCCTCAGCCCCCTGGCGGCCAGCCCGCCCCGGGAAGCGTCAAGCCCGCCACCAGGCTGACCCCCGCGCAGGCGGCGAGGGCCGCCAGCCACCCGGACAGTCCGGGACGATCCCCCTCCAGGCGCGCGAAGGGCAGGGCCAGAACCGGGGAGGTGGAGAGGAGGGCCACGGCAAGTCCCCCTGACAGCCCCTTGAGGGCGAGCTGCTGCAACATGATCCCCAGGCTGGTGCCGAGCAGGGTGGCCACCAGAACGGTGCGCCACCGCTCCAGGGACGAAAGCGAAGCCAGGGGCCACGGCAAGGGCCAAGCGCGGGAAGAAGGGAGGGGCGAAAGCGGCCGTCGGGCGAGCCGCAGCCTGAGCCTGGCGCCGACGGGGAGGAGGATCAGGCTGGCGGCCCCCAACCGCACCGTGGCCGCCACCAGGGCAGGCACCTCGCCGGAGCGCAGGGCCATCCGGGCCAGCAGGGCGCCCGCGCTGCCACACGCCATCGCCGCCAGCGCCAGGCCCAGGCCCGCCCAGGGCACGGTCGCCGGGGCGGCCCGCTCGCTGGCGGACGCGTCGGCGGAGCGCTGCCGGGTCACGACCACGACCGAGAGGCTGATCAGGCCGATCCCCAGCCATTGGGCCACGCGGGGCCGCTCCCCCAGGGTCACCAGGCCGACCAGGGCGGTCAACGCCGGGCCTCCGGCGCTGAGGGTGAGGCTGCGACGGGTGCCCAGGCGTCGCAAGGCGCCGAAAAAGAGGCTGTCGCCCCAGGCGATCCCCACCACGCCGCTGAGGGCCAGCAGCCACAGCGCCTCCCCCTGGAACGCGGGCGGCCAGCGCACCAGGGCGAGCAGGGGGAGCTGCAGGAGGAAGGCCAGCAGGGTTTTGCGGAGATTGAGCTGCTGGGCCGTCCAGGCGGAGGGCAGGCGGCGCCAGAGCAGGGTGGCCACCGTCCAGCAGAGGGCCGCCAGCAGGGCCGCCACCACGCTGGTGGAGGGTGCGGGGGTGGCGGGCGTGAGCAGTCCTGTCACCTGTGGCCGTCCCGCCGCGCGCCTGGCCTTGCGATCATCGCCGCAGAGCCCATCCGATGAGGTCGCTGGCCATGGAGAACACAATGGACACCGCGTTGGCCTTTTTCCAGCGCAGCTGTGGCCGCTGGCGGTCGCGCCGCAGCAGCCATCACCTGCTGCACCGCCGCGCGGAGCCGGGCGGATCCTGGATCGAGGTGGTGGAACTGGCGGCCGCGGATCCCCGCCTGTTGGCGATCGCGTCCCTCCACGGGCAGGATCCCTCGGGGCTGGTGGGGGGCTGCCAGGTGCGCTGGAGCGGCTCCATGGCGTGGGATCAGGAGGGGCAGTCCCATGAGGGCGAGAGCGTCTTCGGCCTGATCCCCACCGATGGCCGGGGCCGGGAAGGCTGGCTGCTCCGCGACCGGGGCTACGCCGAGACCTCTCCCGTGGCCGGCCGCTTTCGCCTGGAGGCGGATGACGCCTTGGTGCTGAGCACGGACTACGAAACCATGACCAGCGTGGAGCGCTTCAGCTTCGTCGGACCAGACGTGCGCCTTCGCCTGAGCACTGTCGAGGGGCTGTCCAACACGGCGTCGTTCTGCATCGAAACCCGCGTCGCCGGCCCCGAGGGCGCAGGGGACGCGGCCGGGGCCCCGGCGGCGCTGGCCCCGGGAACGACCCTGTCCCTCCTCGGCTGGTAGGGGGCGGATGGAACGTTACGGACTGTGAGCCCTGGCGAGAGCGGCCGGGAGCCTGTGAGGCCTTCTTCTACGATCCCCTCCGACGGATGCCTGACCTCGCGTGGCTCTCCCACTCCTCAACTACGCCCCCATCACTCAAAATTCCAGGGTCAGCCCCTTCCGCGTCGGTTCCGACGAAGACCCCAGGGCCGCCTCCATGGACAAAGCCATGGACCGGGAGGATCAAAACTTTGTTACTGAGTCGGCCTACCGGCAGATCTTCTTTCATGCCTTCAAGGTTGATCGCGATCGCACCCTGGAGAGCCAGCTTCGCGATGGGCAGATCACGGTGCGCGATTTCATCCGCTCCCTCTGTCTCTCGGACACCTTCACCCGCAGCTTCTACAACCTCAACAGCAACTACAAGGTGGCCCGCCACCTGGTGGAGAAGCTGCTCGGCCGCACCACCCATGGCAAGTCGGAGGAGATTGCCTGGTCCGCCGTCCTCATGACGCGCGGCGTCAAAGGCATGGTGGATGACATCCTCAATTCCGAGGAATATCTGACTGCCTTCGGTTACGACACTGTTCCCTACCACCGCAACCGGGTGGTGGGATCCCGGGTGGTGGGAGAAACCCCCTTCAACATCACCTCCCCGCGTTACGACGCCTACTACCGGGGCATCCTGGGCTTCCCTCAGATCGTGTACACCGGCACGGCCCGCTCCTTCCCCGAGCGTGCCCAGCAGCGCCGTGGCGGCTATCCCGAGGACTACCTGTCCTGGGTGCGCACCCTGCCGGCCCTGCGCGGGGTGGGTGGAGCGCCCGCCGGCAACACGAGCATGGACTATCTCTCCAAGGTCCCCTATCGCAGCATCGGCCGCTGATCCGGTGGCCTGAGGATCCAGACCCCTGCCACCAACCGGTCCAGGAGTGGGTCCTCCCAGACGGGGCTGAGATCGCTGACCCCCTGGAGCCCGTCAGCAAGCACTGACGGGCTGCCCCGTGTGGGATCAAAGTCGGAGTTCATCCTGCAGACTGATCCCAAACGAAATCTTGAGTCGTGAGTCAGAACGCCCTGTCCTCCCTGGCCCAGATGACGCTGCGTCAGTTGCGTCACATCGCCAGTGAGCTCGGCATCACGCTCTACAGCCGCAAGACCAAGGAGGAGCTGGTGGAAGCCATCAGCAGTCGTCAGGATGAACCCGACTTTTCCTTGGCGGCGCTGGAGTCCGACCTGCCACCGGCCCCCAGGCCCTCCGAGGAGACACGGGTGGTTTTTCTGCCGCGTGATCCGCAGTGGGCCTATGTGTTCTGGGAGATCAGCGAGGCGGATCGCGAAGAGGCCCTGCGCCACGGCGCTCAACAGCTCTGCCTGCGAGTGGCGGATGTGACCGGCCTGGCTGGTGGCTCCTCCCACCCCCACACCCTCCAGGAGGTGGTGGTCGACAGCCATGCCA
>VGQX01000040.1 GCA_016882305.1 Cyanobacteria bacterium K_Offshore_surface_m2_239 | reverse complement strand
TGTTGGTGACCCCTGCCCGTGAGCCAGCCAAGTGCCTTTCACTGGGATTTCGTCACCCCGGGTCTGCCGGACGGGGTGTTTCAAGACGCGCCGGGCTTCAGTCCCACGCCGATGGAGCTGCGGGTGATTCTTCTGGCCCATCTGCGCCCCAGCTCCGATTCCCTCGTGTGGGATGTGGGCGGCGGCACCGGCGCCCTCGCCCTGGAGATCGCCCGACTGATGCCCCAGGGCGTGGTGCACACCCTGGAGCGGGACCCCGACGCGATCGATCTGTTGGAGCGCAACCGCCGGCGTTTTGGCATCGGCAATCTGCACATCCACTCCGGCATGGCCCCGGATGACCTGGCATTGCTTCCCCCCCACCCCGATCGCGTGCTGCTTGAGGTGGCGCGCTCCCTGGGGGACACCCTCACGGCGGTGTGGGATGCCCTGGCGGAACAGGGCCGCCTGGTCATCAGCACCATGAGCCTTGAGGGGTTGGTCGATGCCATGGAGCGGCTGGAGCGGTTGGAGGCGCGTGACGTGCAGGTGATTCAGGCCACCGTGCACCGCATGCAACGGCGGGGGGCTCAGGCCAAGCTGGCGGCGGCCGAACCGCTGTTCGTGATCGCCGCCGAACGATGAGCGGGATCCCCACCCCCCGCAACCGCACCTCCCTCGCCCGTTTGGCCAGCGGCTGGGCGGCCGGCGGGGTGGGCGCCCTGATCATCCTGCTGGGCGGCTGGTGGTTCACCGTGGCGGTGGGGGTGATCGTGCAGCTGGGCCTGCTGGAGTTCTTCCGCATGGCCCGCTTCAAGGGCATGCGCCCCGCCGCGCGCACCACCCTGGTGGCGGTGCAGCTGCTCCTGGTGTCCACCATGGTGGCCACCTCCAACCACTGGCCCGCGGGCGATCAGGTGGGGGATGTGGCGGCGGCGGTGTTGCCCGCCTCCGGAGCGGTGATCTGCGGCTGGCTCCTCCTGCAACCCCTCACGGGCACCATCGCCGACATCGCGGCCTCGATCTTCGGGCTCTTCTATCTGGGTTTTCTTCCGAGCCACTGGATCAAGCTGCGGGCGATCACCGATCCGGCCCTGGCTCCCCGGTTGACGGGCTCCATCGCCGGTCTGGGCTGGCCCTGGACCTCCGGACTGGCCCTCACCCTGCTCGCCGCGATTCTCATCGTCGCCACAGACATCGGCTCCTACGGGATCGGTCGCCGCTGGGGACGACGCCCCCTCTCGCCGATCTCCCCGGGCAAGACGATCGAGGGCGCCCTGGGAGGCGTGGGTTGTGCCGCCTTGGTGGGAGCGGTGGGGGGCGTGCTGCTCGGCTGGCGGATGGGCTGGTTGCTCGGCGCCTTGCTCGGGGTGGTGGTGGCGGTGTTCGCCGTCGTCGGCGACCTCACCGAGTCGATGATGAAACGAGATGCCGGCGTCAAGGACTCGGGGGATGCCATCCCGGGGCATGGCGGCATTCTCGATCGGATCGACAGCTATCTGTTCGTGCCGGCGGTGGTGTACTCCCTCGTCACCCTGGTGCTGCCGCTGTCGCAGCGGCTGTGAGCTCAGGGGCGCACCAAGGCTTCCCCCGCCAGCTCCATCCGCCCCGCGCGCACCTCCGCCCGCTCCAGGGTGATGGCGGGGTCCATGGGCAACGGCAGCATGGGACGGCCATCCAGGGGGAGGACGCCCAGTCCCTCGGAGGTGAGCACCAGCCGCGTTTCCACCTCGGCCAGCCCGTGGGGGTCCCTGGCCTGGACGATCAGGCTCTCGTCGCGCAGCCGCACGGTTTCCAAGGGTGAAACCCCCAGAAACTGTTCGCTGAGGAGATCCCCCAGCTCCCGCCAGGCCGTCGTCGTCAGGGAGTGACTGAGCCCCTCCTCCGTGAAGTGCACGGACCCGCGCACGCGAAAGGGATGGTCAAGCCGCAAGCTCTGACCCCGCAGCAGGCCGCCCGTCCGCACCTGAATGGCCTCGCTGCGCAGCTCCACCCACTCCAGGCTGAGGTTTTCAAACACCACCCGCCGCGCCTGCAGCCGCACGCCCCGCAAGTGGCCGCGGAGCAATCCCCCCATGGAGCCGTCGAGGTGGATCTCGATGGTTTGCACGGCCTGGCAACGCTGCCGCAGCCAAAGTTCCAGCCCCCGGGCCACCAGGCCCAGCAGCGGCCCCCCGGCCGTGCTCTCCGGGGAGGTGTCCTCCGGGGAGGTGGGATCACCAGGCGAGCGGTCAGCGTCGGGCATGAAGAGGCTGGAGCGTGGGGGACAGGCCGGGTGCCCTCCTACCACCGCGTTGACGCGAGGGCGACGGTGGAGTCCAGCAGAGCGCGATGGAGGCGCTCCAAGCGTCGGCCGTTCACCCCCAGGTCGGAATCGCCCAGGCGGCTTTGGGAGCGGGCCTGGAGTTGGTGGCGAGGCGCGTCGGCAAAGAGTTCGAGGTCATCCACAAAGCCCAGCCAACGGCTGGTCACCGTGGCGTGGAGATAGCTCTCGCGGGTGTCGACCACCTGCACCCCCTCCAGGGCAAGCACGCTGGGAAGCAGGGCCGCCAGGGCTCCTTGGGGATCCTCCACCGGCCAACTGGCCCGGGCGCAGTGGGCGGGGGAGGGGCAGGGGGCCAATCCGCCGGCGCCCACCCCCAGATCCGCCGGCACGGGACCCTCCAGATGGAGCAACGCCGCCCTGGCCATCGGCACGGGGGGGGCGAGGAGACAGGCGATGGTGAGGAGGAGCGCCAGCGCTCGGCGCACGATCCCTGGCCCCGGCCGCGCTCCGCCCCGGCCGGCGTCCGCCCCGGGGAGAGGGGGGCCGTCGGACGCCGCTGGACGGGGGGGCTCAGGGCTGTGGGGTGGGGGTGAGTCGGGGAGCGGGGGCATGGACCTGACGCCAGTGATCGCTCACCAGTTTCGGTTGGTCGAGATGGGGCAGATGGCCGCAGTCGGGAACGCTGACGAGGGCCTCGCCGAAGAGGGCCTCCGCCGCGCGCCGCGCCGCTGGTCCGAGCACCCGGTCCCGCTCCCCCCAGAGGACGGTGATCGGAAGCGAGGGCAGGGGAGCCCCGCGGCCGGCGAAGCCGCCGGAGCTGGCGAACTTGGCCAGGGAGTCCGCCCAGCCGGGCGCCCGCAAGTGCAACGACGCGATCTCGTGTTCGGCGGGCCCGACGCGACCCTTGGGATCCGCGAAGGCGGTGTGGGTCAATCCCCGGCGCACCCGGGGCAGGGAGAGGAAGCGCACGCCGAGGGCGGCGAGGAGTGGAGGGAGAGGCCGGGCCTGGCCATCGAGGCCGGCGGGGTCGAGCAGCAGCAGGCGGTGAATCCGCTCGGGGCACCGACGGGCCAGGTCCAACGCCACGGCTCCGCCCATGGAGGCGCCGATCACGGCCAGCGGAGACCTGCTCCCGTCGGGGGTGGACGGGAGGGCGAGCGCGTTCGGCAAGACGGCCAACAAGGCTTCGAGATGGGCGAGAACCCGATCGGGGCCATAGGTGGCGCCAGCGGGGCGCGGGGTGAAGCCGAAACCGTGGAGATCAGGGATCACCAGGGTGTGGTCGGCGGCCAGGAGGGGGGCCAGCCGAAGAAACTCCAGAAATGAGCTGTCGAAGCCGTGCAGCAAGAGCAGCGGTGGACCGTCGCCGATCACCACCACGGGCCAGGCCGCTTGGGAGCTGGGCTCCAGACCCGGCAGGGTCCACCAGCGCATGTGAGCGGCGAGAAGGCGGCCTCGGGGATCTTGAAGGGAGGTGGCCGCCTGGCGAACCAGCGTTTCCGTAGGGGTTGGCGCTGTCATCCCACCGCCACGGGAAGGCTGGTCGTGTTGACCAGGGCCGCCAGCAGGTCGTGGGGAGCGACCGCGAAGGGCAGGTGATGCAGGTCGGAACCGTCGCGACAGGCGTGGACGCAGACGCTGAGCAGATCTTGCAGGCTGGCGTCCAGCAGGCCCAGGTCCGCCAGGTCGCAGGGCAGGGCCAGGGAGCGGAAGAAGCCCAGCAACTGCTGGCGCGCCTGACCGGCCAATCGATTGCCTCCCAGCACCTCTTCCAGGCGCAACTGCGCCAGGATGCCAAATCCCACCTTTTCTCCGTGGAGATGGCCGTGGGTGGCGGGCAGCTGGGTGAGGCCGTTGTGCACCGCGTGGGCCGCCACGGTGCGGCAGCGGGCGCCGCCGAGACCACCGATGAGCCCGGCCGTCAGTGCCGCTCCCTCCGCCACGCGCACCCAGGCCTCGGAGTCGGGATCCGCCACGGCCTCCTGGCCATCGAGCAGCATCTGATCGCGCAGCAAGCGGGCCTGCTGCACAGCTTGCTGCACGAGGCCGTCGCCGCTCTGGGCGCTGCTGACAGAGGCTTCGTACCACTTGGCCATTGCGTCGGCGATGCCGCTGACCAGGGTGCGCGTCGGCGCCTGGCGCACCAGCGCGTGGTCGAACACGAGCAGGTCGGGACAGCGGGCCAGGCTGACGTCGCCCAAGAAGGCTCCCGCCGGGGTGTAGAGGTTGCTCAGGGCTGTCCAACCCGCACAGGTGGCCGCACTGGTCGGGACGGTGACGCAGGGAAGGTGGAGTCGATCAGCCAGGAGCTTGCCCGCGTCCAGCACCTTTCCTCCCCCCATGGCGATGATCAGGTCGCACGGGGGGGTGGCGCCGTCGTCGCTGTCGGTTTGCGCCGCGACACGCAACCACTGCAGATCCTCCTCGCAGCAATCATGCCGCAGTTCGGCGGGCCGCACCGACAGTCCCGCCTCCTCGAGCCGGCCTTGGAGGTGCCGGCGCTGGGGGAGGGTGGCGCCACTGCGTCCGAGCAGCATGGGTGCGCGGCCAAGCCCGGCGATGACCTCCAGGGCGGCGGGCCAGACCTCTGACCCGCGCAACACCAGTCTGGGAGCGATGGCGTGGGTGATCACGGCCGAGGGCATGACAAGCGAGCGTGCGGCGAGAAGCCCAGCGTAGGAACAACCGGGACGAGGGCGCACCTCACAGGCCGGCGCGGACCTCCTCGGCTGGATTCACGGCGGAGGGAAGCGTGGCGGCCAGGTCTTCCGCGCGATCTACTGATCCGTGAGAAGGATCACGTGATCCGTGAGGGGGATCAAGCGATCCGTGAGGGAATCAAACGGAGATGCCCGCCAGCTCGGGAAGGCTGGGAGCGGCATCCTGCTTGCGAATCACCACTTGCTTCTGGTCGTTGACGTCGACCAGGGCTTGATCACCCTCGCCAAGACGGCCGGAGAGGAATTCCTCCGCCAGGGAGTCCTCGAGGAGACGCATGACAGCACGCCGCAGTGGCCGTGCGCCATAGCTCGGGTTGTACCCCTCTTCCACCAGGCGCTCCTTGAACGCTTCGGTGACCGTGAGCTGGATTCCCTTTTCAAGCATGCGACCAAAGACTTCTTTCAACATGATCTCGGCGATTTGCTTGACCTCATCGCGCGTGAGTTGTCGGAAGACGATGATTTCATCCAAGCGGTTGAGGAATTCCGGCCTGAAGTATTGCTTCAATTCCTCGTTGACCAAGGAACGGATGCGGTTGTACTGCGTTTCCTCAGCATCGCCGCCCCCGAATTCAAAACCGAGTCCGCCACCACCTTTTTCGATGACCTTGGAGCCGATGTTGGAGGTCATGATCACCAGGGTGTTCTTGAAATCCACCGTGCGGCCCTTGGAATCGGTCAAGCGACCATCTTCCAGCAGTTGGAGGAGCAGGTTGAAGACATCAGGATGAGCCTTTTCGATTTCATCAAGCAGCACCACGGTGTAGGGCCGACGGCGAACAGCCTCGGTGAGCTGACCACCCTCATTGAACCCGACATATCCCGGCGGGGAACCGATCAGCTTGCTGACCGTGTGGCGCTCCATGAATTCGGACATATCCAGACGGATCATGGCTTCTTCGCTGCCGAAGAAGTAAGCCGCGAGAGACTTTGTGAGCTCGGTTTTGCCGACGCCGGTTGGCCCGGAGAAGATGAAACTCGCAATCGGTCGGTTGGGATTCTTCAAGCCGACGCGCGCCCGACGAATGGCGCGAGACACGGCCTTGACAGCTTCGTCCTGGCCGATCAGGCGCTGATGGAGGGTCTCTTCCATGTTGAGAAGCTTGACCGATTCGCTTTCGGTGAGCTTCTGAACGGGCACGCCTGTCCAGGACGCCACGATCTGGGCGATGTCCTCTTCCGTCACCAGCGGCGACAATGCGTCGGTAGAGAGGCCTTCACCAGGCGCCGCTTCCCCGAGGAGTGAGCCGGTGGAGGTTCCGGTTTCCCCATCCTCTTCCTCCCGCCGGGTCTGCAGGATGGTGCGAATCTGCTGGCGCAGCTCAACCTCCCGGTCGCGCAATTCGCCAGCCTTGGCAAAGTCCTGGGAGCGCACGGCATCTTCCTTCTGCTTTTGCACGTCGCGCAATTGCTTGTCAACGTCCTTGGCCGCCGGAGGCAGCTTTGAATTCAACAAGCGCACGCGGCTGCCCGCTTCATCAACAAGGTCGATCGCCTTATCCGGCAGGAAGCGGTCGGAGATGTAGCGATCACCCAGGGTGGCTGCCGCCACGAGGGCTTCATCCGTGATTTTCAGGCGATGGTGTTGCTCGTAGCGCTCTCGCAGACCCCGCAGAATTTCAATGGTGTCCGCCACTGATGGCTCGCCCACCATCACGGGTTGGAACCGCCGTTCCAGGGCGGCATCGCGCTCGATGTGCTTGCGATATTCGTCCAGGGTGGTGGCGCCGATGCACTGAAGTTCACCGCGAGCCAGAGCCGGCTTGAGGATGTTGGCCGCATCGATGGCGCCTTCGGCGGCACCGGCGCCGATGAGGGTGTGAACTTCGTCAATGACGAGGATCACGTTCCCCGCAGAGCGAATCTCCTCCATGATTTTCTTCAAGCGCTCCTCGAACTCGCCGCGATATTTGGTGCCGGCCACCAGCAGGCCGATATCGAGGGTGAGAACGCGCTTGTCTTCCAGAATGTCAGGCACCTCGCCGGAGGTGATGCGCTGCGCCAAGCCTTCGGCGATTGCTGTTTTGCCGACACCCGGCTCACCGATGAGCACTGGATTGTTCTTGGTGCGTCGACCGAGAATTTGGATGACCCGATCGATTTCGTTTTGACGACCGACGACCGGATCAAGCTTGGATTCGGCGGCGAGTTGCGTGAGGTTGCTGCCGAACTCATCCAGAGTGGGCGTTTTGGTGGATCCTTTGCCACCGCCGCCAGCGGCAACCTCAGCCGTTTCGCCCAGCATGCGAATCACCTGAGTGCGAACTTTGGCCAGATCGACACCCAAGTTTTCCAAAACTCGCGCCGCGACGCCCTCTCCCTCGCGGATCAATCCCAGGAGAAGATGCTCAGTTCCAATGTAGTTATGACCAAGTTGCCGGGCCTCTTCCAAAGAGAGTTCAAGGACGCGCTTGGCCCTTGGTGTGAAGGGTATTTCCACCGCCACAAAACCGGAGCCGCGGCCGATGATTTTCTCCACTTCGACACGAGCGTCCTTGAGATTGACGCCCATCGACTTCAGCACTTTGGCGGCAACACCCGTTCCCTCGCCAATCAGCCCCAGAAGGATTTGCTCGGTGCCGACGAAATTGTGTCCGAGGCGCCTGGCTTCCTCCTGGGCCAACATGATGACCTTGATGGCTTTTTCAGTAAAGCGCTCGAACATGGGGCAGTGCCTTCCGCAAGTGATCCCAACTTATCAGCAATGGCGGGTGTGTTGTGTCTTTCCGCTGAATCCGGCCAGGTTCCCAGCTGGCGTCAGTGGTCTGTCGTCGCTTCCTTTGGCTTCAAGGCAACGGTATTCCACGCCACCATTCCGGATATCCGCACCTGAAAACATGAAGAAAGCAGCCAAACCCCTCTCCTCCCGCTGACTCCTGCCAGGCCCCACCCCTTTTGCGAGTTGGTGAGCCGATCCTTCCCTCGCCCCTGGACCCTGGCACCGGGGCTGTTTCCAGGGGCGCCATCGTCCGGAATGGATCCGCTCGCGGGCCTTTTCCTGGAGACTGAGATGGGCTTTTGAGGTTCCTCGCCCGTCGGTGGCGGCTTCGCGGGAGCGGCTGCCGCGGCTTCCGGGAGGCGGTGCCCTCGGAGGTTGTGTCCCCGCGGCGAAGGCCGACAGGCGGGTCGTCCGTCCCCGGCTGGAGCGGGTCAGAACCGTGAGCCATCGCCCCCGCGACCCTGGGGGGCCAGGGCTTTTCACCCCTCGCTTCGCGGCGGATCCTGCGCTTTGGGCAATGCCTGCGTGTCGCGGCAACCCCTGCGGGTTTGGGCAGCGGCTGCGCCCAGCCCCTCTTGATCGTCGCTGGCGAGGCGCTTCCCGCCCTTTTGGCGGTGGGAAGGCTTTCGACGGTTCAGGGCCCGAACCCTCCAGCGTTTTCCTCTCTTTGGCCTCCGTTTCCAAGTGCTTCCGCATCCCTTTCCGGCCCCCGCTGGCCCGGCGGCTGGACTTAAGCCGTTGAAAGCGTCGCTGATCCTCATGCCCGCCTCTCGGGGCCCTTTCTCCCCCGGTCGCATCACCGCCCGCGCATCACTCACCGGCGCGTCACCGCCGTCGCGCCAGCCCAGGCGCCTTGAAGCCGCCGTCGAGTTTCCTCCATTGCACCAGGGCGTCATCACCATTGCGGTAGTAGCCACGCCGCAGCGCCACCTCCTGGAAGCCCAGACCGGCATAAAGGGCTCGGGCGGCCTCGTTGCCTTTGGCGACTTCCAGGGTGGCCCGCTCCGCGCCGGCCTCCTGGCCCAGCCGCAGCAGGGCCTCCAGCAGCTGGCGAGCCAGGCCCCGGCGCCGATGTTCGGGATGGACCGCCACCGCGGTGATCTGCAACTCCTCCAGCACGATCCAGGCGCTGGCCATGGCGAGCAGGCAGGGGTCCTGGCGCCAGCCCAGAACGGGTCGCTTGGGTTCGGAGAGCTCCCGCTCCCACTGCTCCGCGCTCCACAAGCCACCGAGGGCGAGGCGATCAAGTCCCAGACAGGCGGCTCCGTCCTCGGGACCCAGACGGACGATCCGCGCGGAACCGTTGAGAGGCGAAAGCGGAGATGTCAAGGGGAGGACCTGCCTGCGGGCCGTGCCTAATTAACATTCGCTCAGCACCTCCTTCCATCCGGCGCCATGCAAGCTTCCACCGCTTCACCCGCAACGGATGGAACGCGCTCGAATCAAGCCCAGGCCTCCCCTGGCCTGGAACCGAACCCGGCGGTGATCGCGCGACCGTTTGAGGTGGACGTCCAGCCTGAGAGTCCGAACCGCAATCTGGCCCCGATCACCGCCGGGCTGGATCAGGAGCAACGGCTTGTGGTGGGCGGCTGTCTGTTGAGTGAGCTGGCCCGCACCTGGGGCACGCCGCTTTACGTTCTTGACGAGGCCACCCTGCGGGCCGCCTGCCGCGGCTACCGCGAGGCCTTGGCTGCAGCCTATCCCGGTCCCTCGCTGGCGCTCTACGCCTCCAAGGCCAACAGCTCCCTGGCGATCACCGCGCTGGTGGCTTCCGAGGGGCTGGGCCTGGACGCCGTCTCCGAAGGTGAACTGCTCACCGCCCTCCGGGGTGGCATGCCGGCGGAGCGCATCGTTCTGCATGGCAACAACAAATCCGCCCGCGAGCTCGCCCTCGCCGTGCGAGAGGGCGTCACGGTTGTGGTGGACAACTGGCTGGATCTCGAGCACCTGGCGGCCATCGCCCCCTCGCATGCCTCCCCTGTGCGGTTGATGGTGCGCTTCACTCCCGGCATTGAATGCCATACGCATCAGTACATCCGCACCGGCCATCTCGACAGCAAATTCGGTTTTGACCCCGACCAGCTGGAAACGGTGCTCGGCCATCTCGCCCGCAGCCCCTGGGCCTGGGTGGATGGCTTGCACGCCCATATCGGCTCCCAGATCTTTGAGCTCCAACCCCATCAGGATCTGGCGGGGGTGATGGCGGACGCCCTGGCGCTCGCCCGCTCTCTGGGCCATCCCTGCCGCGATCTCAATGTGGGGGGTGGTTTGGGGATCCGCTATGTCCGCTCCGACGATCCACCTACCCTGCAGCGCTGGGTGGCGGTGGTGGCGGAGGCCGTCACCCGCGCCTGCGGCGAGCGGGGACTGGAGCTTCCCCGCCTGCTGTGCGAGCCCGGTCGGTCTCTGGTGGGCCCGGCGGGGCTGACGCTCTATTCGCTCGGCAGTCGCAAGGCGATCCCCGGGGGACGCACCTATGTGTCCGTGGACGGGGGCATGAGCGACAACCCGCGGCCGATCACCTATCAATCGGCGTACACAGCGGTGTTGGCGGATCGCCCCCTGAACCGCCCGGAGGAGCGGATGGAGAGCGTGACCGTCGCTGGCAAGCACTGTGAATCCGGAGATGTGCTGTTGCCAGAGTTGACCCTGCCGCGGGCGGAGGCGGGCGATGTGTTGGTGGTCTTCGCCACGGGCGCGTACAACGCCTCGATGAGCTCGAACTACAACCGCATCCCCCGGCCCGCGACGGTGCTGGTGCACGACGGCGTGGCGGACCTGGTGCAGCGACGGGAGGAGCCGGACGACCTACTGCGCCATGACCTGTTGCCGCACAACTTGCAGCAACCTAAATTCAGGGTGTAAAGACTATTCAATTTGTATCGCTGTTGCATCGTGGGGCTGATGTTTGGCTGGAACCCCTGTCCGGGGGCGGATCGTTTGGATCGCCCGAACCGATCCTTGTGACGCTTCCCATTTTTTCCTGACGTCCTCCCTCAGCTCCGATCCCTCGGGCCTCTCTGTCAACCTCTTCCCACTGTGCTGTTCTGGCTTGATCACAGGGAGCTGATCCTTTTCCTGCTCGACCTGCTCTTTGCTTCGCTGTTGGGGGTTCTCATCCTGGGTCGGCTTCATGATGCCCGCACCCTCTGGTTGCTCAGGGGCTACCTCCTGCTGGTCTCCTTGGCCTGGTTTGTGCAGCGGTTCGTCCCCCTGCCGCTCACCACCAAGCTGGTGGACGCCTTGGTGTTGGCGTGCAGCCTGGCCCTGGCGATCCTTTGGCAGGGGGAGCTGCGGCGCCTGATGGAGCTGCTGGGAACGGGCGACCTGCGGGTGTTGTTCGCTGATCGCCGCAGCGATCGCCTCGTCAGCGGGTCTGTTGCCGTCATCACCCAGGCGGCCGGCCTCCTCTCCCAGGCCCGTCGCGGCGCGCTGATCGTGCTGGATCTGGGCAGCGACTTGCGCCCCGAGGATTTTCTCAACCCCGGCGTGCCGCTCGACGCCCGTCTCTCGGTGGAATTGCTTCTCAATCTCTTCGCCACGGATACCCCCCTGCACGATGGCGCGGTGCTCGTTCAAAAAAACCGCATCCTGTCCGCGGGGGTGATTCTTCCCCTCTCTCGTCAGGGCCTCAACCGTTACGGCACCCGCCACCTGGCGGCCATCGGCCTGACGGAACGCCATGACCGCTGCCTCTGCGTGGTGGTGTCGGAGGAAACGGGCACCTTGTCTCTGGCCCGCCTCGGGCGTCTGGAACGCCCCATCACCAGCAGTCGCCTCCATGATCTCCTCACCGAGGCCCTGGCGCCGGGGCCGGCAGGACGTAGCGTGGTGGCGGTTCAGCCGGAATCACGCGGATGAGTCGCGCCCTGGCGACCACCTTCAATACCGAACCTCGGATCCTTCCTCAAGGTCTCGATCCCATGCGGCTTCCCCGCCATGTGGCCGTGATCATGGACGGAAACGGTCGTTGGGCCAGGCAGCGGGGCCTGCCGCGGATGATGGGCCACCGGGCGGGCGTCGAAGCGCTGAAGCGCACACTTCGCCTTTGCAACGACTGGGGGGTGGGTGCCTTGACGGCCTATGCCTTCTCCACGGAGAACTGGAGCCGGCCGGGGGAGGAGGTGACGTTTTTGATGACGCTCTTCGAGCGGGTTCTGGCCCGGGAGCTGGAGGCTTTGGAACGTGAGCAGGTGAGGATTCGCTTCCTGGGCGAACTCGAAGAACTGCCGGAGGGTCTGCAGCGCCTGATCGCCGACGCCACCGATCGCACGGCCATGAACACCGGCATTCACTTCAACGTTTGCACCAACTACGGCAGCCGGCGCGAGTTGGTGCGCGCCGCGCAACGGTTGGCCTGTCAGGTCGCGGCCGGAACCCTCGCTCCCCAGCAGATCGACGAAGCCGCCTTTGCCGCCGAGCTGCACACCGCCGGAGAGGACGATCCAGATCTGTTGATTCGCACCAGCGGCGAGCAGCGGTTGAGCAATTTTTTGCTCTGGCAGCTGGCCTATGCCGAGCTCCATCTCACCGACGTGCTCTGGCCCGATTTCGATGCCGGCGCCCTGGAGCGCGCGCTGCTGGATTACCAAGGGCGCCAGCGCCGCTTCGGCGGAGTGCAAACACAGCCATGAACACCCGTCACGACTGGTCCCAGGAGGAGATCCTCGCCCTGCTGCGGGAGCCGCTGCTCGACCTGCTCTGGCAGGCGCAGCGGGTGCGGCGCGCCGCCGCTCCCGACCAGGGCGTGTTGCTCGCCTCTTTGCTCAGCGTCAAGACCGGCGGATGCGAGGAGGATTGCGCCTACTGTCCCCAGTCGCTGCATCACAGCGCCGATGTGGGCGGTCGGCCGGAGCTGGATGTGGAGGCCGTGCTGAGCCGGGCCCGGGCGGCCCGGGAGGCGGGGGCGCAGCGGTTCTGCATGGGTTGGGCCTGGCGTGAAATTCGCGATGGGGCGCCCTTTGACGCCATGTTGGCCATGGTGCGAGGGGTGCGGGATCTCGGCATGGAGGCCTGCGTCACCGCTGGCATGGTGACGGATCGTCAGGCGGAGCGGTTGGCTGAGGCGGGGCTCACCGCCTACAACCACAACCTCGACACCTCAGCCGAACACTACGGCCAGATCATCTCCACGCGCACCTATCAGGACCGTCTCGACACCCTGATGCGGGTGCGGGCGGCGGGGATTCAGCTCTGCTGCGGCGGCATCCTGGGCCTGGGAGAAACCCTTGACGATCGGGCCGCCCTGCTGCGGGTGCTGGCCTGCCTGGATCCCCATCCCGAGAGCGTGCCCATCAACACGCTGGTGGCGGTGGAGGGCACACCCCTGGAGGACCATGCGCCCGTGGATCCACTGGACTTGGTGCGGATGGTGGCCGTGGCCCGCATCCTCATGCCCCACAGCCGGGTGCGGTTGAGCGCTGGCCGGGAGCAGCTCTCACGGGAGGCCCAGATCCTCTGCCTGCTGGCGGGCGCGGACTCCTTCTTCTATGGCGACAGCCTGCTCACCACCAGCAATCCGGCGGTGGAGGCGGATCAAGCCCTGCTGGCGGCGGCGGGCCTGCGGCCGAGCGCGCCAGCCGCGACTCCCGTGGCTGGCGCTCCGGCGTCCTGACCCATGGTGCGCGTCGCGGCGTTTTATCGCTTTGCCCGCTTCCGCGGCGCTGAGCTTCCCCCCCTGCGGGAGGCCCTGCGGACCCTGGGGCGCGAGCAGGGCGTGGTGGGGACCGTTTTGTTGGCGGAAGAGGGGATCAACGGCACGATCAGCGGGCCGGAGGCGGGGGTGGAGGCGATGGTGGCCCTCCTGGAACAGGATGCGCGGCTGGCGGCTCTCCCCGTTCGCCGGTCCAGCTGCGCGGAGCCGCCCTTTTTTCGCCTCAAGGTGCGCCTCAAGCGGGAGATCGTCACCCTGGGCGTTCCCGGCGTGGATCCTCTCCAGCGGGTGGGCACCTATGTGCCCCCCGCCGCGTGGAACGCCCTGATCCGCGATCCCGGCACCCTTGTGATCGACACCCGCAACACCTATGAGGTTGAGGTGGGCACCTTCGCCGGAGCCCTCGATCCCGGCACGGCCAGCTTCCGCGACTTTCCCGCCTGGGTGGAGCGGGAGTTGCCGGCGGTGCTGGCCGAGCGGCGGCCGGAACGTCTCGCCCTTTTCTGCACCGGCGGGATCCGCTGCGAAAAAGCCACAGCCCACCTGCTGCGGGAAGGGTATGACGCGGTGCACCATCTGCGTGGCGGCATCCTGGGCTATCTGGAAGCCACGGCGCCGGAGGACAGCCTCTGGCGGGGGGTGTGCTTTGTGTTCGATCAACGCGCGGCCCTCAACCCGCGGCTGCAGCCCGGCGAGCATGTGCTCTGTCACGCCTGTCGCCAGCCCCGCTCGCCGGAGGATCAACGCCACCCGATCTATGTCCCTGGCGTGCGTTGTCACCATTGCGCGGAGGACCGCAGCGCCGCGGACCGCGCCCGCTACGCCGAACGGCACCGCCAGCAGGCCCTGGCCCGACGCGGCGGCGAACGCCATCTCGGCCGCGTGTTCCCGGAGCCATGAGCGACGGCGGCATTCTTTACAGCTTCCGCCGCTGCCCCTACGCCATCCGCGCGCGCCTGGCCCTGGCGGCCGCGGGGATGGCCGTGGAGGTGCGGGAGGTGGTCTTGAAGGCCAAGCCCCCGGAGTTGCGGGAGGCCTCCGCCAAGGGCACCGTGCCGGTGCTGGTGCGGCCCACCGGTGAGACGTTGACGGAAAGCCTGGACATCCTGCTGTGGGCCGTCGGCCAAGGCCCTGGCGGCGAGCCGCTGGTGGACGCGTTGCGGGAGGGGGAGGCTGCGGCGCTGCTGGCGGCTTGCGACGGACCCTTCAAGCGCCACCTGGATGCCGTTCGCTATGGCACTCTCCCGGCGGGACGCGACGAGGAGCGGGAAGCGGCGCTGGCGATTCTGCGCCGCTGGAACCTCCAGCTGGACACTTGGCTGTCAGGGTCCGCGTCTCGCCCGGAATCAGGGCCAGGGCCAAGCTCAGGGCCAGGGCCAAGCTCAGGGTCAGGGCCCGCCTGGCTGGAGCCCCTCGGCTGGGCCCTGTTGCCCTTTGTGCGCCAGTTTCGGCTGACCGACCCGGAGGGGTTTGACCGCGAACCCGGCCTGGCACAGCTGCAAACCCGCCTGGCGGCCTTTGAGGCCGGCGCCGCCTTCGCGGGGGTGATGGCGCCCCCCTGGGCTTTTCGCCAACCCTGGCGCTCCCCCCGCTGGCTCTATCACCTCGCCCTGGAGGAGGACTGGCAGGCCGCCCGTCGGCAGGGCGCCTACACCCGCTCCACCCGCAGCCGAAGCCTGGAGGAGGAGGGCTTCATCCACGCCAGTTGGCGCCACCAGCTCGCGCCCACCTGGCGGCGCTTCTACAGCGATGACCCGCCCCTGCGCCTGTTGACCATCGATCCCGAGCGTCTGCGGGCGGCCGGGATCGCCGTGAAGGAGGAGCTCGCCCCCGGCAGCGGCGAACGCTTCCCCCACATTTACGGTCCCCTGCCGCTGGAGGCCATCGGTCTCGCCCTGCCCTGGGAGGCGCCGACGCCATGACGCCCCCGGCTCCGGAGACGACGCACCAGGCTGTCGAAACGTTGCCGGATCTGGCGTCCTTGGAAGCGGAGGCGGCGCGGCGGGGCTGGAAGCTGCGCCTCGCCGCCCTGCGGCGGGCCGGTCTCTGGAGCTTGCGGGCCGGGGTGGCGCGGCCCCTGGCGCCAGGGCGCGCGGAGCTGCTGGGCGAGCTCAAGGGCTGGGCTTTCCCCCGCGCGACCGTGCTGCGACTGGACACCCTGCGGGTGCGGGGCCAGGGAAGCGCCGGGGCGGCCCCGCTGCTGCTGGCCTCCGCCTGCGCCTGGGCGCTGGAGCGGACCACCTGCCGCCAGGCCCGGTTTCTGGCCATCCACGATGACGATCGCCAGCACCGTCGCCTGGTGCGCTATTTCCGCAGCCTTGGTTTCACGCCCCTGCGGGAGCTTGGTTCAGCTCCCCTCGACTGGGCCCCCCGCCTCCTCTGGGGCGGCAGCGGCCTGCTGATGGAGAGCGAGTGCGGCGACGCTCTCCGCCGCTGCGTCCGGCGCTGGCGGGCCACCTGAACGGCCCGACTCCTCCAGGTGCAGCACCTCCCCAGCCACGATCCATAGCGCCTGCCCCGGTGGCAGCGGCTGCCAGTCCTCATTGGTGGTCAGCGGCTCGGTGCTCACGATCGTGACCACGTCGTTGGGGCCGGCCAAGGCGGCGAAATCCACGCTGAGGTCGTCATCGGCCAGGCGCGCCTGACGAAAGGGGGCCCGGCGGGTGAGCACATGGAGTCGGGTGCTGGCGGTGGCGAACAGCCAGCGCCCGTTGCTCAACAGGCCGTTGAAGGTGCCGCGGGTGGCAATGCGGGCCGACAGCCGCATGAGTTCCCACCGCAGGCGCGCGTCGTCGTCGGGCGTCACCCCCGCCCGATCCAGCTCCTGGAGCATCCAGCAGAAGGCGGTCTCGCTGTCGGTGTCACCCAGCGGCTGGTGAGGACCGTCCAACGACCACTCCCCCGCCAGGTCGCCGTTGTGGGCGAACACCCAGTCCTCGTCGTGCCAGCGGCGGTGGAAGGGATGGCAGTTGCGCAGGGCCACCGTGCCACGGGTGGCCTTGCGGATGTGGGCGATGGAGCAATGGGCCTTCAGGGGCAGGGTGGCCACCCGAGCGGCGGTGGCGGAGAAGGCGGCCGCCGTGTCCTCCCGATAGAGATGCACCCCCTGGCCCGCCACATCAAAGCTGGCCAGCCCCCAGCCGTCCGCATGGTCAGCCGTGGCGCCACCGCGGCGTCGCAAGCCATGGAAGGAGAAGCAGAGGTCGGTGGGGGTGTTGGCGCTGAGGGCCAGGAGCTCGCACATGCCCCATACTCTCCAGCCCCCACAATAGAGGCGACAGCGCCGGGACCGAATGACCCTCCGCACCAAGGTGGCTTTGGGGTTGCTGGTGTTTGTGCCGCTCTCGGTCGTGGCGGACCGCCTGGCGCTGGGGGAGGGGGTGGTGTTTGTCACCTCGGCGGTGGCCATCCTCCCCTTGGCCGTCTGGTTGAGCACCGCCACCGAGGAGTTGGCCCTGGCGCTGGGCCCTTCGATCGGCGCCCTGCTCAACGCCCTCTTCGGCAACGCCACGGAATTGATCATCGCCCTCACCGCCCTGCGGGCGGGCCTGGTGGAGATCGTCAAGGCGAGCATCACCGGCACGGTGGTGGCCAATCTGCTCCTCGCCCTGGGCCTGTCGATGCTGGTGGGGGGGATCGGGCGCCAGGACCAGCGCTTTCAGCCGGTGGTGGCGCGGGTGAATGGCACCGCGATGAGCCTGGCCGTCCTGGCGATCCTCATCCCCAGCCTCACCGGCATGGGCGATGGCGGCCACGGCCCGGGCACCTTGCGGTTCTCGACCTTTGTGGCCTGGATCTTGCTGCTGGTCTACGGCCTGACGCTGCTGTTCTCCCTGCGCACCCACAGCGGCTTGTACGCGGTGGCGGAGGCGGATCTGGCGGAGGGATCGACGGGGGGAGCGACGAGCGAGTCGGCGGAGGGAGCGGCGAGTGCTCCGGTGGAGGGAGCAGGCCACAAACCGCCCCTGCTCCCCTGGCTGGTGGTGCTGGTGGCGGCCACGGCCGGGGTGGCCTACGAGTCCGAGTTGTTTGTCGGCGTGGTCGAGGGGGTCACCGCCAACCTCGGCCTCAGCGCCCTCTTCACCGGTGTGGTGCTGCTTCCCCTGCTGGGCGGCGTGGCGGAATATCTCACGGCGGTGACCATGGCGCGCAAGAACAAGATGGACCTCGCCGTCTCCGTCGCCCTCGGCTCCACCCTGCTCGTCGCCCTGCTGGTGGTTCCGCTTCTGGTGCTGGTGGGCCCCCTGCTGGGACACCCGTTGGATCTGAATTTTCAGCTCTACGAGCTGGTCGCCATCGCCACCGCCGTGGTGGTGAGCAATCTGGTGAGTCTGGACGGCCGCTCCGACTGGCTGGAGGGGGTGCTTCTGCTGGCGGCTTACGTGATCCTGGCGGCGGGGTTCTTCTTCCAGAGCCAGCCGCTCGCCTGACATGACGCCTCCCTTTTCGTTCCGCCGCGCGGCGTCCTCCCCTGAGTCCTCCCCTGAGTCCTCCCCGGAGCGCGCCGCCGAGCTCCCCGCCGAGCTCCCCGCTGAATTCCCTGTCGAGTTCAGCCCTGAGCGCGCCGCCAGCCCGGAGCCCCCACGAGGGGAGCTGTCCCGGAGGGAGCTGTCCCGAGGAGAGCTGTTCCGAGGAGAGCTGACCCGAGGAGAGCAGACCCCTGGGGAGTCGCTGGCGGGGGCGGATCCCTCCAGCGTGCCGGCGTTTCGCGCCAGCAATGCCTGGAGCCGACTCAACCGCTCCGCCTCCCTCCAGCTGCTCATCGCCCTGCTGGTGGCCCTGGGGTTGAGCGTTTCGGGGTCGCGGCCCCTCCTCCTGGCGGCGGGGCTGGTGTTGCTTGCGCTCTCCCTGGCCCAGCTGCTGCCGCCCCTCTGGCGCCTCCTGAGCGATCGCCTTCATGACGCCCCCACGGCGCGCCTCCTGGCGGCGGTGGCCCTCCTTGTGGCCGCCATCACGATCCCTTTGGCCCTTGGCTGGCTGGATCCCTTGGCGCAAGCCTTCCGCAATGGCAATTGGGAGGCCATCGGCGCCATCGGCGAGGGGGTGGTCGGCGCCTTCGGCTCGATCCTCGTCGCCTGCGTGGCCCTGATGATCGCCTGGCGCCAGGTGATGGTGGATCAGCGGCTCACCACCCAGCAGAACCGCATCACCCAGGCCCAAACGATCGACAGCTTCATCCAGGGCATTTCCGAGCTGATCAGCGATGAGGAGGGCATGCTCGAGGACTGGCCCCTGGAGCGCATGTTGGCGGAAGGTCGGCTGGCCGCAGTGTTCGGCTCAATCGACCGCGAGGGCAAGGCGCGGGTGTTGCGCTTTCTCTCCCATGCCCGCCTACTCACCCCCCTCAAGCGGGATCAACGCCTCGGCCGCGCCATCCTCGACGGCGAGGGCAACTATGAGGAGGACCGGGTGGCGGGAGTGCCCGTGATCCGCCTGCAGCAGCTTCTTCAGGGCGTGGATCTCTCCGGTTGCGATCTGCGGGGGGTGGAGTTCAACGGCGCCGATCTGCGGGGTGCCGACCTCTCCTTCTCTGATCTCACCGGCGCCAATCTCGCCGGCACCAACCTCGCTGGCGCCAACCTGGAACGCGCCCGCCTGGAGGGCTGCCGCTTCTTCTATGGCCGCCCCCAGACCGCCTCCCCCCGCCAACCTGCCCAGCCCCGCGAGCTCACCACCGGCGCAGGCAGCGGCGCTGTGGTGGAAAACTGCAACCTCGCTGGCGTGCGCTTCCTCGATCACCACACCCACCACTACCTCGCCAGCTGGAGCGGCCCCCGCTCCCGCGCCACCCTCCCCGGCGGCCCCAAAGGCATCCCCAGCCAGTTGGCCGGGTCCCACGCTTCCATGGGATCATGAACAGGCATGGCCCCCGGGCCAGCGCCCCTGGAGGGGTGGTCGAGTGGTTGATGGCTCCGGTCTTGAAAACCGGCGACCCGCAAGGGTCCGTGGGTTCGAATCCCACCCCCTCCGTTTTAAAGCCTTTTTGAGGTCGTCCCTGCGCAGCCAGGGATGGTTCAGGCGGACGGGTCCCACGCCGCTGGGCTCGGTAGCGTGATGGAGCTCCTTGTAGAGAGGGAAGCCATGGGCCAGCGCCTGATCATTTCTGACAACCGGGACGAGCCGGGCAACCCGCTGGTGCTTGATGGAGAAGCCATCGACGCGGCCGCCAAGGAGCCTTTGAAGATCGGGCAGTTGATGGTGGATCAGGTGTGGGCGGAAGGCACCGATCCCACCGGCGGAGGCCTCTACTACGAGCGCAACAGCCAGCACCATCGGCGCCTGCGGGCCTTTGAGACGGGCAGCGAAGACCTGATGACCGGCGGCTGGGTGCGGGTGCTCGTGAGCGCTGATCAGGTGCGCAGGGAGCGGGCTGGGATGGAGCAGGCTGCCAAGAGGGGCCTGGTGAGGATCCACGGCACCCACCGAGAGGTGCTGCTGGTGGAGTTTCTGGATGTGCCCTGGAGCTGAGCGGTGGATCACTGCCCCATGAACGCCCGGGGGCAGGCGGAAGCACTCGACGGCGAGTCACGTGGGCTGCGAGGTTGAACCAGCGGCGGGAGCGCTGGCGGGGCAGGACAGCCAGCGGGCGGTGAGGGGGGTGCGGGGGTTGGTGGCGAAGGCCAGCTGGAGGCGAGCGCAGAGCAGCTCCTGCACCTGGTTGGCGAGACCCTTACAGTCGCTTTGGGTAAGGGGCGGGGAAGCGGGGCCTTGGCCGAGCTGATGGGCTGTCGCGGCTTGCACGCCTTGGAGGAGGCAGCGTTGGTGGCCGAGGGTTTCGAACACCAGCAGCTGGTTTCGCTGCTTGAAGCCCCAGGCTTCCCGTTGGGTAGCGGCCGGCCCGGCCAGGGAGGCGGCCAGGGCAGGGCTGCTGACCGCATCGAGGGCCTGGGGCAGCTGGCTGGGCACCTGCCAGCGCAACATCGCCGCCTCCAGGGCGGAGCGGGGATAGTTGTTGTTGCCATCGAAGAGGCGCAGGGCTTCCGCGCGCCGCCCGGGCTGCTGCATCAGCACGTTGGCCAGTCCGTTGCGGTGGCGCCGGGCTTCGGGATGGGGATCGGGCTGCAATTCGAGGGCGCGCCGCCAGGCGCTTTCCGCAGGGGTCAGCTCGTCCTGGAGATCGGCGAGGAAGCCGAGGCGGGCCTGGGCGGCGGCGGAGCGGCGATCAAGCTGGGCCGCCTGCTGCCAGGCTTCTGTCGCCCGCTCCCACTGAGAGCCATCCCCTTTGGCGTACTGCTCAAAGGCCCGGTCGCCCTTCTCCAGCTGCCAGCGGGCCAGCCAGGCAGGTCCCAGCAGCAGCACCGCCAGCAGGGCGGCGCCGCCGCTGAGGCCGGCGAGCACGGGCCAACGGCGGCTGAGCCAGCGCCGGCACGCGGTAGCCCTGGACTCTGGTGGTGCGGGCGTCTCTCCCTCGGCCGGCAGGGGGATGCCTGCCTGGCGCAACCGCTGCTCGATGCGGGCGACCACTTCGGCGGCGGGACGGCGGGCGATGTCGAGATAGCCGTCGCCGGCCACGATGCCGAGCTCGCTGAGGTCGCCAGGATCGCCGAGCTTGAGCAGCATGATTCGCCCCTGAGCCGATTCGAGGATCAGCTGACGAATCCAGCGCCACTCCAGACCGCACCAGCGCTTGCGGGGATAGTCGGGGCTGAGCACCACCACGATCAAAGCGGTGTGATCGCGGTAGAGGCGGGGCAGGTAGACATCGAGATCGGGGATGGCCAGCTCGGCCTCATGGAAGCGGTCGAACAGCACCCGCTCCTCCCCCAGCCGTTGGGCCAGCCGTTCTGCCAGGGGCGCCACCCGTTCGCGCTCCGCACCGGCGTAGGAGAAGCCCACCGCGAAGCGGCGCTCAGCGCTGGCCACTGCGGCTGAAGGGGAAGTTCTGGCCATTGCTGTTGAAGATCGGCACCTGCCTGTAGCCGAACAACTGCATGGAGATGCGAATCACCTCCTTCTCGACGAAGTCGGCCGCCTCGCGCACGCCCACCATGCCATCGCGATCCACATCAGCCTGGCCGGCGAGGGCGCGCAGCAGGGCACCGGTGTAAATTCCGCGCTGGCTGTCGGGGTTTTCCAGGGCCAGGCGCTCATCGCTGGTGGCGGCGAACACCACTTCGCCACTCATGTCCGCCAGTCGATTGATCGCCACCTTCTCACCGAGGGAGCGAGCGGGCAGGCTGAACTTGCCAGAGCTGCAGGTGTCGAGCACCACCACGGTCTTGTTGCTGTTGATGCGGCTCAACAGGGTGCTCAACTCTTCGCCGCCGAGACCCTCCCGCAGGGAATCGCTGTTGCGGTAATGGAAGTCTTGAGGCAAGAAGGTGTAGTCGCCTTGGATGGTCGCCGTGCCGTGGCCGGCCATGTAGAGCACAAACAGATCACCGCGCCGCACGCGGCCGGCCATGGCCCGCAGGGCGGCGCGGATGCCGTCGCCGGTGGCCTGGGCATCGGTGAGCAGCACCGGTTCGGCCACCCGGGTGGTGGGAGCGCGGCCGGCGGCCATCAGGGCATCGCGGAAGGCGGTGGCATCGCCAGCGGCGAAGCGCACCCCTTGCTGCAGGGTCCGGTCCTGGTAGGCGGAGATCCCCACTGCCAGCAGGTGCAGGGTGGGGGCCTCGCTGGTGGCAGCGCCCTCCAGTTCCAGCTGGGCGGGGATGGAGGCCACCAGGCCGCTGCGGCCATAGGCGGTGAGCTTGAGCTTCACCCGGCCAGGAGGGAGGGGCACCCGGTGGGTGTTGAGGCCCGGGCGGGGCGGATTGGCCCGGCCCTCCACCAATTTGTCGTTGAGGCGCAGCTGCACAGCCCCGATGCCGCCTCCCTGATCGGTGAGCGTGTAG
>VGQX01000039.1 GCA_016882305.1 Cyanobacteria bacterium K_Offshore_surface_m2_239 | reverse complement strand
GGGGCCCATCGTCGTGATGGGCGTGCTCAACCTGACGCCCGATTCCTTCAGCGACGGCGGTCGGCTGCCCACCGTGGAGGCCGCCGTGCGGCAGGCCGGTCGGCTGCTGAAGGAGGGGGCGACGGTGCTCGATCTGGGGGCGCAGAGCACCCGTCCGGGGGCGGAGGAGGTGGGCGCGGCGGGGGAGCTGGCCCGGCTGTTGCCGGCCCTGCGGGCGATCCGCGCCGCCTGGCCCGAGGCGGTGCTGTCGATCGACACCTTTCTGGCGGCGGTGGCGGAGGAAGCCCTGGCGGCGGGAGCGAACTGGATCAACGACGTGCGCGGCGCCAACGTCACCGCGGCCGCGCCGGGAGGGAGCCTGCGGGATCCGGCGATGCTGCCCCTGGTGGCCGCCGCCGGCTGCCCCGTGGTGTTGACCCACAGCCGGGGGGACAGCCGCGCGATGGATGGCCTGGCCACCTACGACGATGTGGTGGCGGAGGTGCGGCGGGAGCTGGAGGCGGCGACGGAGAGGGCCCTGGCGGCGGGGGTGCGGGCGGAGCGGATCCTCTGGGATCCGGGGTTGGGCTTCGCCAAGACCACCGCCCAGAACCTGGAGCTGCTGCGCCGTCTTCCAGAGCTGGTGGCCGCGGGCCATCCCGTGCTGATCGGCCCCTCCCGCAAGCGGTTCATCGGCGCGGTGCTGAACGAACCGCGACCGCGGGCGCGGCTGTGGGGCACAGCGGCCGTCTGCGCCCTGGCGGTGGGGCGGGGGGCGGCTGTGCTGCGGGTCCATGATGTGGGTCCGATCGTGCGGGTGGCGCGGATGGCGGAGGCGGTGGCGGGTTGATGCGCGTTCTCCACACCTCCGACTGGCATCTGGGCCGCACCTTTCATGGCGCCGCCTTGCTGGAGGAACAGGCGGCGGCCCTGGACCGCATCGTCGAACTGGCCCGGGAGGGAGAGGTGGACGCGGTGTTGATCGCCGGCGACATCTACGACCGGGCGATCCCCCCTGCGGAGGCGGTGCGGCTCTTCAACGACACCCTGGCGCGGTTGCGCGCCGCGGGGGCGGCGGTGGTGGCGATCGCCGGCAACCACGACTCCCACGTCCGGGTGTCGGTGTACGACCCGTTGTTGTCGGCCCTGGGGGTGACGATCCGCGGTGACGTGCGCCGCGCGAATCAGCCGGTGATCGTCACGCCGCGGCGGGGAGGGGGGCCGGTGGCGATCTATCCGCTGCCCTTTCTGGATCCGGCCGTGGATGGACCCTCCCTGGAGGCGGAAGGCCTGGAGCCGGAGAGCATCGAGGAGGAGAGCCTGGAGCGGGAGAGCCTTGAGCCGGAGAGCGTCTCGGTGGAGAGCGGGGCGGCCTCCCCCGGCGGACGGTTGCGGCATGAGGAGGTGACCCGTCTGGCGTTGGCGCGCCTGCGCCGAGACCTGCGCCAGCGACCGGGCCATCGCTCCATCCTCGTGGCCCATGGCTTTGTGGCGGGGGGCGTGCCCTGCGAGTCGGAGCGGGAGCTGACGGTGGGCAACGTGGAGCGGGTGAGCGTGGAGGCGTTCGCCGGGTTTGACCTCGTGGCCCTCGGCCACCTCCACCGTGCTCAGGAGCTGGATGGACCCCGGCTGGCCTACAGCGGCTCCCCCCTCCCCTATTCCTTTTCCGAGGAGGGGCAGCGCAAGGAGGTGCGGCTGGTGGACCTGGCCGCCGACGGGCCGCCGACCGTGGAGCGGGTGCCGCTGGCGGTGGGACGCCCCCTGGCGACGGTGGAGGGCGAGATCGAGCGCCTCCTGCGCGATCCCGCCCTGGAGGCCGCGGCGAAGGCCCGGGTGCGCGTGGTTCTCACCGACGAGATGCTGCCCCTGCAGGCCAAGGCGCGCCTGCAGCGTCGCTTCCCCCACATCGCCGAGCTGCGCCACCGTCCGCCGCGGGCGGATCATCAACCCAGCAGCGACCGCCAACAGCGCGTTCGGCGGGCCACCTCGCCCCTGGAGCTCCTCACCGCCTTCTACACCGACCAGCAGGGGCGCCCGGCGACAGCGCGGGAAGAACAGTTGCTGCGTCGCGCCCTGGAGGCGGCCGGCGGACCGCACGGGGACCGGGGACGGGAGCCCGGAAGCGCGCCGTGAGGCCCCATCAGCTGACGATCGAGGCCTTCGGTCCCTACGCCGACCCGGTGCGGATCGCCTTTGACGCGCTCAGCCGCGAGGGCCTCTTCCTGATTCACGGCCGCACCGGCGCGGGCAAGACCTTCCTGCTCGACGCGCTCTGCTTCGCCCTCTACGGCGAGGTCTCCGGCGACCGCAACGTCAAAGGCCTGCGCTCGGATCATGCCCCACCAGGCGCGGTGCCGCGGGTGGGATTGGAGTTTTCCTCCGGGGAGGCCCGCTACCGGGTGGAGCGCTCCCCCGCCCACAGCGCCCCGCGAAGCCGTGGCGGGGGCACCACGGAAAAAGCCGCCCAGGCGGTCCTCTTTCGTCTGCGCGGGGGAGAGCGCGAGGCCATCGCCAGCCGCACCACCGAGGTGACGCGAGAGGTGGAAGGCCTGATCGGCCTGAACGCCAGTCAGTTTCGCCAGGTGATCCTGCTGCCGCAGGGAAAATTCGCCGAGGTGCTGCGGGCGAAAGCGGACGAGCGGGAAACGTTGCTGCGCACCCTCTTCGACACGGGTTTGTTCGAACGGGCGGCGTTCTGGCTGGAGGAGCAGGCCAAAGCAGCGCGCCTGCAAGCCCTTTCGACCACCCGGGGCCAGGAGGTGTTGCGTCAGCAGGCGGCCCGGGAATGGAACCCTTGGCGCGGGCCGGAGGACCCCGACACGGTTCCCGCCGATCAGGCCGAGCTGGATCGGCTGGAGGAGCGACTGGGGACGGTGGTGGCGGCGGCCAGCGCCCGGTTGGCGGAGGCCACGCGGGCCCTGACCGTGGCGGAGCAGGCCCGGCAGGCGACCCTCGCCCTGGCCGATCGCTGGACCCGCCGCGCCACGGCGCTCGCCCGCCTGCGGGAACAGGAGAGCAAGGCGGAGGTGGTGGAGACCTATCGGGAGCGGTGGCGCCGGGCGGAGCGGGCCGAAGCCTTGCGGCCGAGCCTGGAGGCGGAGAGAGCGGCTCGACAGGCCCTGGCCGTTGAGGTGGAGCGGGTGGGCGGGCTGCTGCGCCAGGCGATCCAGGCGCGACAGGCCGCTCGGGCCCTTCCCCCCGCCGTCTCCTCTCTCCCCCTGAACAGCCTGCCCGGACCCGAAGCCTTGAACGACGCCACCAGCGCCCTGGCGGCCCGGCGGGCGGAGGTGAGCGCCCTGGTGAGTCAGGCCGAGGAGGGCGCCCGGGCCCGGGCCCGCGAGCGGCAAGCCCGAGAGGAGCTCCAGCGGTTGGAGGGTGTTCGCGCCCGGGCCGAGGAGGCGTTGAACACCAGGCGGCAGGAGCGCCAGGCGAGCGAGGCGGCCGTGGCGAAAGCGCGCACGGCGCGGGACCAGCTGGACGGTCTGCGGCGTGCCGCCGAGGAGGCTCGACGCCAGGCGGTGGCGGTCGCCGCCCTCCCCGCCCTCCGGGACAAAACCAGCGCGGCCATCGCCGCCCGGAATCAGGCCGAGGCCAAGCGCAACCAGGCCAGCGCGGCCCTGCTCACGCTGCGGCACCAGCAGATCAGCGGCATGGCGAGCCGCTTGGCGGAGGGCCTCATCGAGGGCACCCCCTGCCCGGTCTGCGGCTCCAGCCAGCACCCCGCGCCCGCCCTGGCGGATGCGGGACGTCCGAATCCCGATGAGGCGACCCTGCAGGCGGCGGAGACGGCCGTGAGCGCGGCGACCCGCGAGGCTCAGCAGGCCGCCGCGGCGGTGGCGGCGGCGGAAGCGGAACTGAAGGCGATGGTGGAGAAGGCGCGGGCGCAGCCAGCGGAAGGGGACCCCGCCGCGTTGGATCCGGGAGGGTCGGACCCCGCCGGGTTGGGTGCGCCCGATCCGGCGGAAGCGCGCGCCAGGGCTGACGAGGCCGCAGCGGCCCTGGGCCAGGCCCAAGCCGCCGCAGGCGCCGTGGAGGCCCTGGAGGGGGCCCTCCTCGCCCACGACCAGGCGCTGCGGCAGCTGACGGAACAGCAGCGCGAGACGGAGACCGCCCTCGCGCTCTCCCGGGAGGCGGGGCTGGACGCGGGGGCACGGGCGCGGGCGCTGGAGGCGGAGCTCACAGGAGCTCTGGGCGAGGGCGTCGAACCCCGCGCCGTGCTGACGGGGTTCGCTCCACTGGAGGGGGCCTTGAACGCGCTGGCGGCAAGCCTGCAGAGCCACAACCAGGCCCTGAGCCGACAGGAGGCCTGCGCGGCGCGATTGGCGCAAGACCTGGCGGCCTCGGTGTTTGCGGATGGGGAGGAGGCGACGGCTGCGATGGCGGAGGAGGGGTTGCGGAAGCGATGGGCGGAGCGCATCGCGGCGTATGACAAGGAGGTGAGCGAACTGCGCGGCATGCTCGGCGCGGAGGATCTGGCTGACCTGCCGGACGACTGTCCCGACATCGTCGGCGTGGAAACCGTCTGGAGAGCCGCCGATACCGCCCGCCTGGCCGCCCTGGAGCGTCTGAGCCAGGCGCGCGGGAGTCTGGAAGACCTGGCCCGCCTCGCCGCGGAGCACCGCCAGGGGGACACGCTGCTGGCGCAACAACGGGAGGAGGCGCAACGGCTCAGTGGCGTCGCCGAACGCTGCCTGGGAAAATCACCGCCTTACATCTCCCTCCAACGGTGGGTGCTGGCCGCCTACTTGGAGGAGATCTGCGGCCACGCCAACCTGCGACTCGACTTGATGACCTCCGGTCGCTACCAGTTGCGGCTGAGCGATGAGGGAGGAAGGGGCGGACGACAGGCGGGACTGGGATTGAAGGTGCTCGACGCCTACACGGGAGAGGAGCGCGAGGTGAACAGTCTCTCGGGAGGGGAGACGTTTCAGGCCTCCCTGGCCCTGGCCCTGGGGGTGGCGGACACGGTGGAGGCCCGCTCGGGAGGGGTGCACCTGGAGACCCTGTTCATTGATGAAGGCTTCGGCACGCTTGATCCCGACAACCTGCAACTGGCGATGGATGAGCTCGACCGACTTCGGGAGGGCGGGCGGATGATCGGCATCATCAGCCATGTGGGAGCGCTCAAGGAGCGGATTCAGGCCGGCATTGAAGTCCGTGCGAATGAACGGGGCTCCACCGCCCGGGTGGTGCGCACGGCCATGGAATGAGGAACAAGATCTCGAACGGCGGGCGAGAGGCTGCATGCAACCTATATCTCAAAACAACCTTTAACTCATAACGGGCTTCATCTCTCAATATCGCGCTTCAGAAGGAAGTAGAGATGCTCGGGATTTTTGTACTGACGTGGCATCGACGTGTGCAAAACATGGAGGCGATGCCAGCAGACGCTTCGCTTGATCTTGTCAATTGTTTTGCCTTCCCGAATCAGAATTCGCATCGCCTTGCAGTAAAGCGAGTAACTGGCTTCCAACTCTCCAAGTGTGAGGGTGGTTGTGAAGGTGGTCTGACCCATGGGAAAGGTGCAACTCGGTTGCAACCTCTAGTTTCCTGCATGTCGGCCTCGCCACGCTGCCCCCATTTGGGGACACTTCAATCGTCATAGACGCGGCAGTTCATGTTCGACGGGTTGAGATCGCAGAACACCTCAAGGGGGGAGGGAGCGTCCGTCGCTTCAGGGTGACGTTGTTGATACTCCTCCAAGTTCTTGATGTGCTGTTCCAATTTACGAGCGATGGCCTGATCTCCCTTGCCCTGGGCGTCAGCAAGTTCAACGCGGTAGACCTGGAGCTGATCCTGGATGGTGGCCATGGTCGAGTATGGGCATGGGAAAAGACCTGGCGAATTTAACCCTCGAACCGACCAATCCAGATCAACGTCTGGCACAAATCATCATTCTTTGAGTATGATGATTCATTTTTAGCAAATCGGGATCCTCGCACTTTATCTTGATCAAGCAGGTCAACGTTTGAACCTCCTCCATGGCTGATGCTCCCTACCTTGTGGCACTGGCGCTTCTGGAAATCAGGGGCAAACGGGCGTTGCCGCTGGCGGGCCGATCTCTCTCCGCGACCGCGGCGGCGGCCGGCGATCCAGGAGACGATGGAAAGGGTCTGGCCCTGGAACTGATGTTGCGCCTCTGGCAGCGCAGTGACGAGGGGCCGATTCAACGGGTCGCGGGGGACGACAGCTTGCTGCTGGTCGAGATGCCATTGGAGGTGATGAGTGAGCAACTCCCCCTGCTCAAAGCCAGCTGGATCGCTGGTGGTGAAACAGGGGAGTTCATGGAGAATCTGCACAAGCTGACACTACGCGGCTGTTGCTTTCTGTTTGCGAAATATGAACCGATCAGCTACAAGCCCTGGCCTTGATCGGCACCCAAGATCTCGGTCACAGCAAGGGGCATCGTTGCTGGCCATGGCGGCAAGAATGCCTGAGCTGATCCGACGAGAGGTCCCGTCCCGTTGTTCATGCTCCCAGGGATGGGGTAGCTCCACCGCACCCAGCTCGGCTGTGGATCAAAAAGTGACTCCCCTGGGCTGACATGCCATCGGGCAGCCAATTCACGCTCGAACTCATCAGGGGACAAGATCTCGCCGAGGCGATCTCTGTCCCAGAAAATTAGATCATCTTCAGGACGGCCATTGTTATTGCCTAGCAGTCCAATGACCTTTCGACTACCAAGAAGATAGATCGTGGGGTCAATGCAGAAATCGGGATAGATCTCCACATTTAGCAGATCACCATTTGGATATGTTAGCGTATAGACATCACCTTCTTGATTATAGTTGTAACCCCTTGATCGGTTTAGCTTTGCTTGTCCCAAGGACTTGGTTTCGCCCAGTGCGAGCTGTATGGGCGTGCCATTCACCAGAGGTGTCGCCGCCGAGACATCAAAACAGAGAACGGCGCCATCCACCAGGGTGGCCACTGCCTGGTTGAGGGTGAACGTCGGATCTAGGCTCCAGGGGACCTGGCGCACTTGAACCTCCAGTTCGCTGTCCAGGGCGCGCGTTAACACAAAGTCACCATTCGCCTGAAAGTCGTAGTTGAGGCCATCGTAGGTGAACAGATGAGGGTCCCCCCAGGAACCGCCACCGCTGCTCACATCCACAACGATCTGATTCGAGTCAAGGGAGAGATCCACCCCACCATTGGCCGTGCCGCCGTCATCTTGGACCTGAAAACTGAACACTGCGTAATCAGTGCCATTGGTTTCTGGAAAAGGAGTAAAAATAAGCTGGGCATCTCGTAGATCAGATATGGAAATCCATTGTTGCGGACTGAGTGCAATCCCGTGGTTCGTCAGCAGTCCCTGCGCGGGCAGGCTGTTGATCTTCACGGCCATAAGTTGATTGGTTTGCAAATCGCCTGGATCAGAGAAACCAAAATCCCCCTCAGAAAAGACATAGGATGTGTTCATCGCCATGCGGATGGTTTTATTCGCACCTTGGGGAGGGTCATTGATATTCAGCAGCTGAACGTCAAAGCTGGCAGTAGCTGACAAACCACCCGTGTCCGTTGCCTGAACCTGAAGATGAAATTCTCGTGTGGTTGAGACGTCAAAGTCTCCACTATCCAGAACGGTGATGACGCCGGTGACGTTATCGATGGTCAATGCTGGCGTTCCGTCTTGATCGGGATCGGTATTGCCAACCGGAATTGAATAGGTCAACTGATCACCAGGGTCTGGATCTGTGGCGAGCACGGTGCCGACAATCGCTCCAGGGTGAGTGATCTCCGAGACCTCAAACGTTGTCCGCAAAGGAAGAGCCGTGACCATCAGATCATCAATCTGGGCCTCCGACTCCCAAATGGTGTGAATGCCCACCCCACCAAATAAAAGCGGGGCTTGATCGGTCAGATCGATCAAACGAACACCATTGATGCTGACATCAATCTGACCATCATCAAGAGAAGCATAAATATCGATGGGATCTGGGGTTGAATCCCATTGTCCGCGAAACAGAGTCGTTGATCGGCCTTGGTTGACGCGATTCAAGACGATCTGGTTTCGTTCGTTCGCAAACCAGCCACGCGTGCCAAGAAGTTCAAGTTCATAAGCCTGGCCTGCATGGACGGCTGAAGACCGCTGATAACCATCGACCCGCAAAGAAATATTGATGTAATCCCAGGGCGTACCCGGCGTGAAAGCTGCCGTGAGCGAAATCGAATAGTTCGTCCAGCTTTTGTCGCCATCATGAACAACAACTTCGGAATCCCGCGGCCAGCCATTGGTGTCTTTCGTGTGCAACCAGCCATTTCCAATCCATTGGCTGGCTCTAACTGTCTTCCAGTCAGATGACAGAACAGGATGATCAAAGCTGTCTTGAAACAGCAAGGCGCCAAATCGTGGCGCGACGTTGGAGGCGGGCGTCACGGAAGTTTCCTCTTCCTTCCACGATAAGCCTGATGGGGCGCAGCACTGAGATGGACATGGTGGTGCTTTGATAAAATTTCATGACAGCGATACCGTGCTCTTGGCAGAAGAAGCCCTTGTCAACATGATAGGTTTATTCATCAACGAAAGACCAATCCATGGCTGCTCTGTGGACGCCGAATCGATTGTCCGACGCCCCCGATATCCATGTGGATTTCGCAAACCTTATCCAGGGGGTGGGCCTCCGTCCTGAGGACACAGGAGGACAGATCACCTTCACCGGCCAGGATCCCATTTTGCCGAGCAATCACAGACTTGGAGCCATCATGGCCATGGGCATGATGGCTCCGGCCGTGGCCACCCAGATCTTCTACCGCCTGCGCGGCGGGGCGCCTCAGGATCTCTCCGTTGATTTACGACGCGCTGTGGTGCATATCAATCCGATGGCGATGTTCAAACCCTCCGTGGGTGGCTATCCTTATCAAACCTACTTCGTAGCCCCGGATGTCAACCCCTTGGGATTCAACATGTTTGCCACCAAGGACGGACGCTGGTATTTGCCCACGGCGGCCTACCCGCTGGCCGTGCCGCGCTGGATGGAACTGCTCAAAGCGGATCTGAATCACGACGCCATCGCCGCCGCGATCGCGCAATGGAACGCCCTGGATTTGGAGAACGCCGCTGCGGAGCGCGGCATGGTGGGCTCGATGGTGCGCACACCGGAGGAGTGGACCGCGCATCCGCAAGGCGATCTGTTGTCTCGCACGCCGCTGATCGAGATCATCAAGATCGGGGACAGTGAACCGGAGCTGCCCTCTCTGACCGATCCCTCCCGACCCCTGTCCGGGATCAAGGTCGCTGCCTTCACCCATGTCATCGCCGGACCAAACACGGCGCGCACCCTGGCGGAGCAGGGCGCGGAGGTTCTCCACCTGGCCCGGCCAGAATATGAATACGACGCGCTGTTGCAGGACCTCCATCTCGGTTTCCGCTCCACCTGGATGGACCTCAACCAGGCCTCCTACCAGGCGAAGGCCCTTGACCTGCTCAAGGGCGCGGACGTGGTGGTGGAGAACTTTCGCGGCCGCAAGATCGCCAACCTCGGCCTCTCTGCCGAACAGGTGGCCGCCGTGCGGCCAGGCATCATCTACACCTCCCTGCGCGCCTTCGGTTGGGAGGGTCCCTGGCAGGACCGCGGCGGTTTCGACATGGATGCCAACTGCACGTCGGGTTATGCGGTGCTGGAAGGCAGCGAGGAGAAACCCCTGCTGCCCCCGACCGTGATCCTCAACGATTATCTGGCGGGCTACCTCACCGCCTTGGGTGTGATTGCCGCCTTGATCCTGCGTGCCCAAGAGGGCGGCAGCTATCACGTCCGCTGCTCCTTGACCCGCTTCTCGATGTGGTATTCGCAACTCGGCGTATTCGATCCGTCATATGTGAGCGAAATGATCCAACATTCCGATCACAAACCGATCCTGGGCGGCGGCATCACCTTCACGGGCGCTTACGGCCAACAGCACCATCTCGAACCCGGGATCACCTACTCCAAAACCCCTGGCCGCTGGCATGTACCCGGCCATCCTGTTGTCGCTCCTCGGGGATCCAGCGAGCCCGAATGGTTGGGCAAATGAGCTGACGCAGTCCGGCGAAGCTCAAGCCACAGGGAGATGTTGGCCCTGTCGCTGTCCTTGCCACTGTGAATTCAGCCGGAGACGCGGTGGAATCCCTTCGAGCAAGCCTGCAAATGCTTTGGCCAGCAAACAAGATGAAAAGGTGGCCAAGACAGCAAGGCCATCCAGGATTGTCTTTGCAGCGCTAACTCCACCCTTGCGATGATCAGGTCCATTCCCGCAACTCCCTATTGGTCGCCAGCGACACCTCCGATCACGGCTATTTCAGCTAGCTCGTCAACTTGAACCGTTGATCCTCCCAACCCACCACGACCGCCCGGACCATCATTCAACGGACCGCTGCGCCCACCACCGGGCCTGCGCCTTGCGGGGCGACTGGACAGCCTCCAAGCTGTTGATGCTGGCGCCCCAGAGAGCCACGGTTGAAGGCTCGCCATTCTCATCTGTGTCCCATTCCAAGTCCTGAACAAGGTCTTGCCTGAGACAAGCGAGCGCTCGATGAGGGCTGGCCTCGTCCTGGCGACCTTCTCAACGACCTCGGGCACAGAGCTGATCAGTCCTCTTGGTTGTAGGCGCCAGCAAGGGCGGCAGGCCGCTGCCTCCATCGGTTCGGCCCCCTCACTCGCGAGCACCTGCCGATGCCAGCAGCCCACACCCAAGACCTGACAGTTGTCTCACGCATCTTACCTGCGTCTTATATCAGTTCTAGAAGTGCGTCTTGAATGCAACTACTAATACTGGCAGCGCGGGCGTCCTCTGCGTCTTCTTTTCTGCTGTCTCGTTGGACCCACTCGATCCCACCCGGCTGCTCCAGCCGGGTGCGGCAGGCCCGCGCCTCCCTCCGCCCTGCCCTCAGGCCTCCTTGAGAAGCGACGCGTGCGACGCCGCGCCTTTCTTATTCGTCTCAATCCCGTCTCGAAATTGGTCTTTGAATGCGTCCTGAGCAAGACATCAGAGACTGCCTCGGGCTGGCTCGCCCGCCCCTCACCCCGGCTTGTGTCCTCAGAACCCGTTGCCCGCCGACAAAGCGACCGACACGGTTTCGCCTGAGACCCGAGAGCAGGGATCGGGCGGGATCCTTGGGGAGTCTCAATGCAGCCGCATCCCGCGTCTCATGGGCCAGGAGTTGAGACTCCCGTCGGCGGAGGTTGGCGGCAAGCGCGGACGACGTTGCGCGGCGGGACCAAGCTGGGCGTGAAGCGAAGGTCCGCTCGACCGTCTCATCCGCGTCCTAGGCTAAGTCCAAGAAATGGACCAATAGTGGACCAAAGAGACTGTCTGATCGGTCCGCTCATGGGTCCCCGTTCTTTCCATGGGCGCCTCAGCCCAGCCGCTACCCGTTGCCCGTTGCCCGTAACCCGCAGCCGCCCCCAAGGAGGGATTGCACGCCCTGGCCTCCGCCTCATCCCCCGTCCTCCAGGCCCGAGTCGCGCTTGCTGATCTGTGTCAAAGACAGATCAGCAGGCTTGTCCAACCCTTGCTCTGACTGGCATCTCGGGGCTTGTCCAGACCAGCTTCAGAGGATTGGCCAAGGGATCTGGCCAAGATCGGAGTGTTTTGCGCACGAGCGACCGCTTGGACCCGACAGGCGTCGGCGTGACGCCAGGGTGATTCGTCTCGCCAACATCGAAAAATCGTCAACTTCTGGATGGATGACTGACCAAGGGAAGGGGTCTAGAGCCTCAGAGCCGGCCAGAACGAAGGGATTTTCGAGAATCACTTGTCTTGACTAAGAGCAGCTTCGGGACCCATTCCGAGACACAGTCAAGACGATTGGTTGCCTGGCGCGCGCCTCCTCGTCTCTCCTCGTCCTCTTCTCGCGTCTTCTCTGCTCCCCTCGAACGGCTTCAGTCGCTCACCTGGCCGACCAGCGACCTCGAAACTGAGACTGGTCATGGGACCAGCCGCAAGACCAAGAGGCGACGCGTGAATGGGTCAATCGGTCGCGGCGGGGTGCTGTCGGTAGAGCTCCTTCAGTAGTTGATAGGCCTCATTCAATCGGCGCATCGTCTCCACAGATCCCCCGGAATCGGGGTGATGTTTCAGCGCCATTTCTCGATAGGCCTCCCGGATCTGTGTCAGGGTCACCCGCTGTCCAGGATCGGTGGGTAATTGCAGTTGCCGCAGCGCCCCGTGCAAGGTCATGGTGGATTCGAGCGTCTGGAATGACGTCCCCCGTTGCCGGCGACGGAAGCGGTGCACAAAGCGATGCACCAGGGTCGGAATCCTCAGGGGCAACGTTTCGGCGCTGAACGGATCTTCCAACACCCCCGCCGTCACGATCACCCGCTCCAGACTTGGCGGAGCATCACTCCAACGGGGATCAACCTCCCGCATCAGGCGCACCGCCGCCGTCCAGGTGAACAGTCGGCCATCACAGAGATCCGCGTGGGGCCAGATGTCATGGGCCAACCAGCTCATGGCCGCCTCCACGACGGCGGCGTTCGGCGATTGGCTGAAGAGATTCAGCCAATGGGAGGTCACGATTTCCTCGCTCTGCCGCAACAAGACTTCCGAAACCTTTGGCCATGCCGCCACCGAAGCTTGGGGGGGATCGAAGTCTTTTTCAACCTGCAGACTCCGCCGCAATTGCTGCGAGCGTCGCCGCACAAAACCGGGAAGATCGATGCCTTTGCTCTTGCCCCCCGCCCCCAGCGATCGACTGGTGGGACGCGCTGGCGTCAGCTCTGTTCCCCAGCCCTCCATCGCCCATTGCCCTTGCCCCACCAACACCAGCGCCGCGCTGTCATCCAACGACCCCGCGCTGTCCGGCGGGGATTCCGCCAAGACGTCCTCCACAGCGGGAGAGGGCGCCACCACCACCTCCTCTTCGCTCCTGAAGATCTCATCCAGCAGTCGCTCCAGCACATCGCCCCGGTTCCGCAGCCCCCATTCCCTTTTCAGGGCGTCAATGTGGGTCAGCTTCTCCAGGGACAGCTCCATGCTGATCCGTCGCCGGGTTGCGCTCGATTCGTCCGTCGGTGTCCTCTTCATCGCTCCTCAAGGGTTCCGCTGCCATTGCCGCAGCAACAGCTCCTGAGCTTCCAGCGCTTCTCGGTAACGATCCGTCAGCGGATCGCTGCGCGGACTGGCCGGCGGCGCGGCTTCCAGGTTCGGTGGCGGTTGCAACCAGGAGGGGGGCGCGGGAGCCCGCAGAAGGTCTGGCGGCGGCCTCAGCGGGCCTGGAGCCCTGGGAACAACCCGCTGCCGGGGTGCTGGGGGCACCTGCGGCTGGGGGGGCGAGAGCCGCTGGGGAGGAGGGGCCACGCGGACGCCCATTGCACCACCATTGTCCAGAGCTGGTGGCGGGGACTGCGGAGGAGGGGTGTCGCGGTTGAGACGCGCCATCTCCTGGCGGCGCTCCCGCTCCTGCAGCTGAACCAGCTGGGACGATGGCACGACGCTGAGAAGGTGGCCGGGGGTGGAGTCTGCTGGATAGACCAGGGACAGGCGAATCGGCGTGGGCTGCCCGGGCTGCAAGTTGAGTTGGGACAACGAAAGGCTCTGCCCTGAGCGCAAACCGACGTGCACCGACTGCAAGCCCTCCGGAGTGCGGATTTCGATGGAGCCGCGAAAGGCGGTGAACGGCCGCCCGCCGATCGGTGCGGGATGGCTCAACACCAGGTCGTGGGGTCCCTGCCCCTGCAGCTTCAGATCGACGTCAAAACGCACTCCATAGGTGCCGACATTGTCAAGCGAGGAATCGACGACGCGACTGGCCAGCGCATTCACCTGCACGTCCCCGGTGCCGAAATGCGTGCGCCGGGTGCTGGTCAGCGGCACATGCAGAGGTCCGAGTCGATCCAAATCATGCTGCAGGCTGGCTTGGTAGTGATCCCCCAGGGCGACGCCGCCAACCCTGGAAAAAATGGTCCCCGCGTGAATCTCGCTGATCCGTCGGAGATAGACCCGCCCGGGCGCCAACTGACCGCGATCCATCACCGCAAACAGATCCTCATCCCCCTGGGGATCCTTGGCGGCCACGACGGCAACCTGCAAGGGGCCATCGCTGCGACCGCGCAGCAGAGCATTGGCGATGCCCAACGCGGGCAGGGCCGTGCGGAAGAGCACCACCCGCCCACGTGGTGGGATGGTGATCTCTTCACTGAGCCTTGGATCCAACCGCCCACGCAAGAGCTGAACCGCGGTCGCGTCTCCGGGGCCTGTGTTCCAGGGGCGCGGTCCCAGGGGCCGGACCCCCAAAAGATGTTGGGCCAGATAGGGAGCTTCAAAACTGTTGCGCACCGCCCCGGCGCTGAAGGTCACCCGCACGGGCTGAAGGCCGGGGTTGATGAGAATCGTCGCCAGGGTGAGCGCGGTTCGCCGCTTTGAGGGAGAGATGGAGGCCCGGTAAGGAGGGAAGTACTTGTGGTGAAGATGCAGACCGAAGTCACCATTGAAGGTGTAAGCCGGCATCTTCACCGCCTCGCCCGTCTCGGCCGCGATGGCCACCCCGGGAACCGTGCTGATCAGCAGCCCTGGGCCCTCCACCTCCTCCGGCTGGTTGGAGTGCAGCACGGGCACCGTGTTGAACCGACCCCGCAGGGCGATCGCCCGTTGGCCCTCCATCAGCGCCACGTAGGACTGGGCCTGGGCCTGGGGAGCCAGGAGGAGGAGCCCACCCAGGGCGAGACCGGGGAACAGGCGGGGAGAAGAGGGAGCGAAAACCGCGAGCACTGCAGGAGAGAAAAACAGTTGCTGTGGAGGAGCTCATGATGGCTACCCTCGCCCAACCTGCCGGAAAATCCAGTGGTTCGGTCTCGGGGGATCGATCAGGCCCGCTAGAACCTGCTCAGTTCCCCTTCCTCCTCCATGTTCTCACCCCTTGGATGCGGCTGCCTCTCCGGAGAGGACTTCACCTCCCATCGGCGCCGGCACCAGGAACGAAAACTGCGCCTGCTCATGGCCTGGAGAGACGGGCTGGAGCGGCAGCTGGCGGCGGTGAATGCCGCGATGGCCACGCTCGAGCGGCAGATGGAGCGCGACCAACCCGCCCCCCAGGGCTGACGGGCCTCGGCGCCTCCTGGAGCTGCTCCCGGAGGGTGGCCAGACTCTTGTGCAGACATCGCTGCACGGTCATGACGCTCACCTCCAGCGCCGCCGCCGCCTTGCGATAGCTCCATCCCTGCACCACCACACAGCGCAGCACCCGCTGGCTGCGCGGATCGAGTTCGGCGACAAGAGCCTCCAGGCGGGACAGCTTCTCGCGATCCCCCTCGCCCGTGTCCTCCCCGGGGTTGGCCACCTGGTCCAGCAGATCCCCCTCCAGTGGCGTTGGCCGACAGAGTTGCCGGTGGCGATGCAGAAGCCGCCACTGCTCCCAAGTCATCCCTAGACGACCGAGCAGTTCGGTTCTCGCCGCCAGCGGGTCTGTGGACGTCATGGCCGCGGTTTCCTCCAGGCGAGCCAGGCGCGTTTGCAGCTCGCTCTGCCGCCTGGGGAGACGCACACTGGCCGCGCCGTCCCGCAGATAGTGCAGGATCGCTCCACGGATGTGGGGCCGGGCGAAGGCGGAAAACGGCGTTTGCAGGGATTGGCGGTAGAGCTCAGCCGCCCGGATCAGCCCCAGCAGTCCCACCTGGATGAGATCCTCGCGGGGTTCCTGACAACGCAGCCAGTAATGGCAGGCCAGGGGAGGGACCAGGTGGCGATGGGCTTCCACCAGGGCATTGCGCCGTTGGAGGTCGAGGGGCAAGGGTTTGCCGCGTCCGCGGCACGGGGTTGAGGAACGGGGAAAGGCACCGGTGCGGGAGTTCATGGGATCAGCGTGTTCGAGGGTGTCAGCACCGAGCGTCGAGAGTCAGCCCGCTGGGCCTTGTCCTCTCGGCTCTCCTTCAAGAACAGCCCGGGCCGGGGCATCTGACAAGCGTGAAAACACCTGATTGTTCGGCGTCAGACACGGGCGCCACTCCCGCCCGCCTCCGGCCTCTGGGCGGCCACCTCCGCCAGCAGCCGCCAGGGCCCGTGCCGCTCCAGCCACGCCAGATCGGAGTGGGCCGTGCAAAGGAGAAAACCGGCGAAGCCCAGGCCATTCACGCTGAAGCCCGCACAGTGCTCCCGCACGCGGCGCACCGTCAGAAACCAGTCGTCGTCAAAGATCAGGTTGTAGGGGTGGCACGGATGGCGGGTCTCCTCCGGACACCCCAGCGCGAGACGGCGCGCATGCTCCCTGTAGAGGCCAGGAAGATCTGTCCCCCCCCGCGGATCCGACCGAGGGCTCAAGGCGAAGAGCCAGGACCACAGCGGCTGCGCTTCCGGCTCCTGAAGGTGGTTCTGGAGCACGCTCGCCAGGGGGCAGCTGGGCTCTCCGGGATGGCGGGGTAGAAGCTGCAGGTGGCGATGGGGTTGGCTCGCGCCGGCCGTGGGGCCACTGTTGAAAAACCACAACCCGCCAGTGTCTCCAGCCACATGGGCCACGGCCCGCCAGTCCGCCTCCTCCAACCAGCCGGTCTGCGGTTGCCATCCCTGGGTGATCAACAGCAAGTGGCAAGGCTGAACCGGATATTTGTTCAGGATCAGGGCGTGGCTGTCGGCGAGGCGACCGATCTCCAGAGGTGCCTCCCAGGGAAGAAACGGGTTGGGTTTCGGCCCCTCCCGGGACAGGTGGCGGGGAGGGGCCCCCTCGAGCCTGCGCAGAAGGAACGGATCCACGCCCGGCAAGGCGAGCACGCGCGTGGCCAACGGGACCAGGGCACCGCTGTCGAGAGCCCGCTCGGAGACGGACCGCGCCTGCTGCCAGTAGCGCTCAGCTCGCACCGAGCTGCAACCGGGCCAGGGAGGCTCCCCGGTAGTAGTGCGACAGGATCTCGGAGAACTTCAGCCCCTGCTGCGCCAGGTCTTGGGCTCCGGTCTGGCTCATGCTGGCGCCGAGGTGGCCATGGGCCTCGTCGACGATCTGCTGCGTGGCCGCATAGAGGCTCTCCACGATTCCTCCCTGGAAACTGAGGATCACCCCCGCCGTGGAGCGGGTGGCCTGCTCGGTGGGCCCGCTGACGCTGCTCAGGCCCTCATAGTTCTGCCAGCGGGTCGTGTCCCCCAGGTGCCAGTGCTCGCTGGCGGGTCGCGCCATGTGGGCCATGGCGTAAGAACGGGCGGCCACCGCCTGAGCCCGCAGGGCCTCCATCCGCCAGCCGCTGGGCATCTCCCCACCGACCACGGAGCTGATGTAACTCTCCAAGGGCAGATGGTTGACCACCTGAATGCCATCGGCGGCGCGCAGCACGCGAAGACGCCCGGCGTAGGCCCGTCCATCCGCCCGCAACGGGCTGCCGTCCTCGCTTTCGATCCACACCTCCGCCAGGGTGCCCAGCAGCGCGTCCGCCCCGCTCCCTGCGCCCTTCAACCCTTGGCGCAACACCTGTCCCTCCCGGCTCATGACCCGCCAGGCTCCCTCCCCGCCGAGCGTGGGTTGAGAGGAGAGCTTGAGCAGCGCGACACGGATTTCCAGATTCAAGGCGTCGGCCCCTGGAGCCGTCGCCGGCGAGCGGCCCGGGGGCGTCGCTCCCAGGCGTCGCGCCTGCAGGGAGCGGGTGGGATCGGTGGATCCCGCAGCCGAGGCGATGTCAGCCCGGGCGGCCGATGACCTCGGGCCGGACGTCGAGGCGGGGGGAGGCGCCATCAGGGCATCGAGCACCTCTTGCTGACTGGCGTTGACGGGGGGGCGCAGGAGGGACTGGGAGGCGAAGCCCATGCCGACGGCGGAAAACGCGAGGGGCGTGGCGAGCAGAAGGGGATGGCGGACCGCCTGGCCGCTCATGGACCGCAGGCCTCGTCCCACTCCTCGGAGGCGGGAGAGGGTACCGGGTCGGACGGCCCGCCGCGTCCGAAACCATGCTCTGGCACGACCCGCAATGTTCCCTCCCACAGCAGATGTCCCGAACCCGTCAGGCGGATCATGCCTGAGGAACCCGCTTCACAGACCATCCCCCCCGGACGGTCGGAACATTGCCATCCGATCACCCGGGCCCGCTGGAGGCGTTCCAGCCAGTAGGGGGCCACCAGGGCATGGGCGGAACCGGTGACGGGATCTTCCTCCAGCCCCAGGCCCGGGGCGAAGAAGCGCAGCTGATAGTCCGCCGGTTCCCCAGCCACCCGCGCCTCCGGCGTCCCGGAGGGAGGAAGGGCCTGCATGAGCACCAACCCATCTCGCGAGGGCTCGGGAAGGCCGTGCGCCACCTCCCGCAGCTGCGCCAGGGGCGCCGATGACGGCAGCAGCACAACGTGATAACCCAGGTCGGACTGCCAGCAGGCCTCGGGCGTCACCCCATGCCACTCCGACAGCCAGGGCAGCAGCTCACCAGAGGCCTCGGCTGCCAGGGGCCGCAAGGGGAAACGGGGGAGGTCCAGCTGCCCTCGCGGGGCGGTGTCGATCCCGGACACGGGCGGCGCAAGGAGCCGCACGGTCAGGGAGCCGCTGCGGGTGTGAAAGCGGGTGCTGGCTCCCGGGCTCAGCTGACCCCAGTGAGCGAGGGCGAGTAGCGCCGCCAAGGTGGCGTGGCCGCACAGGGGAACCTCTCGGCGGGGTGTGAACCAGCGCAGCGACCAGGTTCCCTCGGGGCGGGGGAGGAGAAAGGCGGTTTCGGATTGCTTGAGGCTTCCGGCCACCCGCTGCATCCAGCTCGCGGGTGCCGCGTCGCCCAGAAGGATCACCGTGGCCCCGTTGCCGCCCAGGGGGCCTTCGCTGAAGGCCTCCACCAGCACGGCGGGCAAGCCGCCCGCCCTCACCACTGGAGCTCCTCCGGTCGCGGTTCCCGTTCCATCAGCGCCTGAACCGCCTTCCGGGCGGTGAGGCGCCCCTCCAGCATCTCCACCACCTGGCGGCAGATCGGCAGCGACCACCCCTCTCGGTCGGCCAGCCGCACCGCGGCGCGGGCGGTTCCCGGCCCCTCCACGGTGGCCTGAATCCGCTCCCGCGCCTCGCCCGCGGACACCCCCTCCGCCAGGAGCCCGCCAAAGCGGTAGTTGCGACTCAGGTTGCTGTTGGCGGTGGCCAGCAGGTCCCCCAGCCCGGCCAGTCCGTAGAGCGTGCTGGGCTGCCCCCCGAGAGCCTTGAGCACCAGGCCGATTTCCGCGAGGCCTCGGCAGAGCAGGGAGGCTTTGGCGTTGGCGCCGAGCCCGAGCCCGTCGCTGATGCCAGCGGCGATGGCCATGACATTTTTGAGCGCCGCCGCGATCTCCGTTCCCACCGGATCCTGGTTGGTGTAAAGCCTCAGGTGGGGGGTGCGCAGGTCCCGTTGGAGCCGTTGCGCGAGCTCCGGGTCGCGGGCGGCGATCACGCTGGCCGCCGGCAGGCCGTGCGCCAGCTCCGTGGCGAGGTTGGGACCGCTGAGCGTGGCCATGGGGACATGGGGCAGGGGACCGCTCCAGAGGCCGCTGGCGCCGCAGAGCGCCTCGGGGTCCAGCCCCTTGCTGCAGCTCAGCAGGGGCACGGCGCCCGGCCAATGGGGCGCCAATCGCTCGGCCAGGCGCGGGATGGCCGCCATGGCCACCGCAGACACCACCAGGTCCGCCCCCGGGAGACCATCCTCCGGGTTGCCGCCCAAGCGCCGGCTCCAGGTGGTGAGGTGATGGCCCTCGGCCCGCCACAGGTCAGCGAGGGTGCTGCCCCAGGCTCCCAGTCCCAACAGCGTGATCCGCAGCGTGCCCTCCACCAGGTGAGCTGCTGCCATCATGCGTCAAGCCACCTCTTCGCCTGTGTCGGCCAGCCCAGCGGACTCGCCCCGACCCTGGAGCCAGTGGCGGGGTCATGCCCTGGTGGTCGGACCGGGAGGCATCGGTCAGGCCCTGCTGGACGCCCTGCCGCGGCGGGCGCCTCATTTGCGGCTGTGGTCCGCCGGGCGGGGGCGGGGCGAGCTGCGGGTGGATCTGGAGGATCCCGAGAGCCTGGCGACCTTTGGCGAGCGGGTGGCGCGGGAGCTGGCCCCTCTTCGGCTGGTGATCTGCGCCGCCGGTGTGTTGCACGGAGAGGGGTTGCAACCGGAAAAACGGTTGTCGCAGGTGAACGCCGAGGGATTGCGTCGCAGCTTCGCCGTCAACGCTTGGGGCCCGCTGCTCCTGGCCCAGGCAGTCGAGTCCGCCCTGCCGCGAGACGAGCCCGTCCACCTGGCCAGCCTGTCGGCGCGGGTGGGCAGCATCGGCGACAACCGGCTGGGGGGGTGGTACGGGTACCGGGCCGCGAAGGCCGCCCAGAACCAGCTGCTGCGCACCCTGGCCCTGGAGTGGCGCCGACGTCTGCCCCTGGCCTGCGTCACCCTGCTCCACCCCGGCACGACGGCCACGGCGCTCTCCCAGCCCTTTCAGGGCTCGGTTCCACCCGGCAAACTCTTCACTGCTGAACGGGCTGCGGGCCATCTTCTCGATGTGCTCGAAACCCAGACGCCCGAACGGTCGGGCGCGTTTCTGGCCTGGGATGGCCAACCGATTCCCTGGTGAGGCGGCGTCGCTGGTGAGGCGCCGTCCCGTGTTCCAGGGGGCAGGCTTGACCCTCAGGCAGCGTGGGCGCGCAAAAGGTCCAAAGGGATCACCTCAAGGGTGGAGATCTCACAGGCGTCCAGCCGGACCGGGGGCGCCATGCCGTCCTCATAGGCCTGCAGCCAGCGCGTCGCGCACACGCACCAGTGGTCGCCTGGCTTGAGGCCAGGAAAGCCGTACGCCGGCGCCGGGGTGCTGAGGTCGTTGCCCTGGGCCTGGCTGTAGGCCAGGAAACCCTCACTGACCACACAGCAGACGGTGTGCCGGCCAAGATCGGCGCCATTGGTGCGGCAGGACCCGTCCCGAAACCAGCCGGTCATCGGTGCGCAGCCGCAGGTGACCAGGGGGGCGCCGAGAACATTGATGGCGGAAGCCGAAGGCTCGTTGATCACGGCGCTCACAGGGCTGAGGAAGGGACGTCGCGGAAAGTCTGATGGAGGAAGCGCACAAATTGCATCCAGGTGGTTGACGAGTTGCCGGGGGGAGGCGTTAAAGGTCGTCTAGCACCACCCCCTTCATGAGCTGGGATTTCACCGAAGACGCGGCCTTTCTCGCCCTTTGCGACGCCTTCAAGGAAAGCGGTGAGTCCTCTGCTGTGGAATTCCTCGCCCATGGCGAGGGGGCCTTCCATTTTCAGGAGCTCATCCAGAACGCTGCCGGCGAAGGCATCGATCTCAGCGATTCGGACGACATGGAGGATTTTCAGCAGGAGGTGATCGAGACCCTGGAGGATCTCTGCACCTGACCGCAAGGCGCGTCAGCGCGGCGAGAGCCTCTCAGGAGGCCCTCCTGCACACCCTGGGTCAGTCCCCGTAAAAGAAGGCGATCTCCTTGGCCTTCAGACCCTCCCAGCCCGCGGCTTTCAAACGCGCGTCCAGTTCCGCCTGGTCGTAGTGCTTGGCGCCACTGCGGACGATGCGGTTGCGCATGGATTTGGTCACGCCGCTTCGGGGTCGCGCGTTTTCTTTGGCCATCACCTCGCGATACAACTCCAACATCGGCGTGGGCAGCGGAGAGCCATCGAGATCCAGGCCGGCGGTGATGGCTTGATCAATGGCGTCAGGGCCGGAGAGGGCCATGGCAGAACAGATCGGGCTGGACCAGCCTGCCACGGCGCTCAAGCGCTGAAATAACGGGCCTTGCTGTGCAACGCCACCAGCGCCGTGGTGCTCTGCTCAGGTTCGAGCTGATCACTCTCGTCCATGGAGAGACCGATGCGCTCAGCCCCCAGCCAGGCCAGTTGCTGCCTGGAGTCTGCCACGTTGGGACAGGCCGGATAGCCGAAGGAATAGCGGCTGCCTCGATAGCGCTGAGCCAGGATGTCGCGAAGCGCTTCCGGCTCTTGTTCCGCAAAACCCAGCTCAGCACGGATGCGAGCATGGGTCCACTCGGCGAGAGCCTCAGCCATCTGGACCGCCAAGCCATGGAAATACAAATAATCACTATATTGGTCTGCACGGAATAGCGATTGCGCAAATTCAGTGGCCTTTTCGCCCATCGTCACCGCCTGCATGGGCAGGACATCTGTGGCGATTGGAAAGCCATCCTCGGCGAATTGCTGATCGCGATAAAAGTCGGAAATACAATAACGGTTGCCTCCTTTTTGCCGGGGAAGCGCAAAGCGTCCAAGGATGGTTTTCGCCCCGGTGGGCAGCGCTTCCGAGGAAAGGTTGGCGGGATCGAAAACGAGCACCGCATTGCCGTCCCTGGCGCAGGGGAAATAGCCGTAGGCCACTCGCGGCGTCAGCAGCCGCTCCTCCAGGCAGCGCTGCAACCAGTGCCGAAGCACTGGTTCGGCTTTGGCTTGGAGCATCTCCTCGTAGGCCTCGCGCGATTGCTCCTGGCTCTTGCGCAGTTGCCATTG
>VGQX01000038.1 GCA_016882305.1 Cyanobacteria bacterium K_Offshore_surface_m2_239 | reverse complement strand
GCGGGGGGCCGGTCAGGGGCGGCTGGGGCGGGGGGCCGGCCAGCGGTGGCTGGGGCGGGGGGCCGGGGGGAGGGCGGCCGGGCCTCGCTGGTGGACGGAGGGGTCGGGGCGGGCGCCGGTGTCGAGCCGCCGGCCGCGGGGGGCGCCGCGGGCGGGGTGGACGCTTTGTTGACGGACAGGATGGTCTTGGCCGGTGGGGTCGCGGGAGAACTGGACGAAGCCGCGCCACCGGAGCGAATCAGGGCGCGGATGCGCGCCGCCTCCTCGTCGCTGATGGAGCTGCTGTGGCTGCGTGCGGCGATCGCGAGCTTCTCGGCGGCGTCAAGCACGTCCTTGTTGTCCAGGCCCAGGTCCCGTGACAACTCATAGATTCTCACTTTGCCGCTGCTGGTCATTCAGGTCTCCGATCGGGCGGGGGCAACGAATGCCTCCGGGCCGCAGCCAGGCTGGGGCCATTTGTCATCTTGCCTCAGTGGGTGCCGTCTGGGAAGGCGGCCCTCCAGTGTGTTGAAGATCGTCTCCTCCACAGCGCAGCGCAGGCTGCGCTGGAGACGTCGACGCCGGCGGGCGTCCTCCAGGCAGGCGGGGTCCGGGCAAAGGTAGGCCGAGCGGCCCATGCCCGCGTCGAGAGCCAGGCCGCCGCTCGCCAGTCGCACCAACCTCCAGAGGTCAGCGCGATCCTTGAGCTGGCGGCAAGCCACGCAGCGCCGCAGCACCGGCCGTCCCCGCGAGGGCATCAGGACTCGACTCCCTCAGCAAACGCTTCCTCCTCCGATTGGTCGGGGGCGGCCGCTTCCGGCTCCCCGTCGTCGGCGGAGGCCAGGGCCCGGTCGTCCTCCTCCGCGGACTCCTCCCCAGGTTCCTCCTCGGACTCCTCCTCCGCGGGTTCCTCCTCGTCTTCCGGCAGGGGATAGAGCTCGCGCAGCCTGGCATCCTCCTCCGCCCGGGCGGCCTGCTCGGCCGCCAAGCGCGCCTCGGCCTCCGCCTGCTGAGCCTCCTCCCGCTGGCGCTGGGCGATCTGGACGGCCACGACCTCGTCCTCCCGCGTCTGGTCGTACTCGTGAGAGTTCTTGATGTCGATCTTCCAGCCGGTGAGACGGGCCGCCAAGCGAACGTTCTGTCCCTCCCGGCCGATGGCCAGGCTGAGTTGATCCGGTGGCACCAGCACGTGGGCGTGGTGTCCCTCGGTATCGACAAGGCGCACCATCTCCACCCGCGCCGGGCTGAGGGAATTGGCGATGTACTGCCCCGGATCCGACGACCAGCGAATCACGTCGATCTTTTCACCGCGCAGCTCGTTCACCACCTGCTGGATGCGGGAGCCCCGAGCGCCGATGCAGGCGCCGACAGGATCGACCTCCCGCTCCACGCTGTCCACCGCCACCTTGGTGCGTGGTCCCACCGACCGACTCGGTGGATTCGCCTCCCGTGCCACGGCCACAATGCGCACGGAACCTTCTTGAATCTCGGGAACTTCATTTTCAAAGAGATAGACAACCAGCCCAGCATTGGCGCGGCTGACAAACAATTGCGGCCCTCGCCTTGGAACTTCGCTCACCTCCTTGAGAAACACTTTGAAGGTGGCATTGGCTCGATAATTGTCATTGGGGAGCTGATCGCGCCGGGGCAATTCCGCTTCCACCTCAGGCCGTCCCAGCCCACTGCTCACAGCCATGATCACGCTCTGCCGCTCAAAGCGGATCACCCGCGCCGTCAATACAGGATCCTCAAGATCGGCAAACTCCTCCTGGATCATGCGCCGTTGCTGATCGCGCAGCTTCTGAGCCAACACCTGCTTGGTCGTGGCGGCCGCCATCCGACCGAAATCTTCCTTTTCAGGCGTGACATCCAGAACCACCGTATCGCCGATTTGAGCGTCCTCGGCGACCTGGAGAACCTCTTCAATGGCAATCTGATGGTCTTCACTTTCCACTTCTTCGACAATGATCTTGCTGGCCAGGACGCGATAGCCCTCCTCCTCGAGATCAAGCGCCACATCGAAGTTGGAAAAATAATCCTCATCGAACGGATCGTCGCTGATGCCCAGGTAGAGGGTGCGTCGATAGCGCTCATAGCCCTTCAGCAGGGCTTCACGCAGGGCGGCTTCGACCACCTGAGGGGGCAGCTTCTTCTCCTCGCTGATGTCTTCGATCAGGGTGTTCAGTCCGGGAAGCAGGACAAGGGCCATGGCATGGAAAGGGAAGAATGAAACAAGGCGAAAGAGCGTGGATCAAGGGTCCTGGATCAAGGGTCCTGGGCTTGGGTCAGGCGCACCTCCAGCACCGCGTCCCGAGGGAGTCGCAGGGTGCGACCGCGAACATTGAGCGCAACGGTGTCCGCGTCGCGTCCGAGCAGCAGACCGCCGCGACTTCGGGGCCCGTCTCCGTCGGGACGGAGACGCACCTCCACGGGAAAACCGCGGAAGCTGGTGAAGTCGCGGTCGGTCCGCAGGACATCGCCCACCCCGGGGCTGCTCACCTCCAGCACATAGGCCGAGGGAATCAGGGCCGCCTCCTCCAAGGCGTCGCCCAGGGGTCCGCTGAGAGCGGCGCAGGCCTCGAGGGTGACATCGCCTCCATCGCTCCGCTCCACCATCACCTGAACCGTCTGCGGGATGTGGTGCGTCAGCAGCACGACCTCCCGGACCGTGAGCCCGGCGGGTTCGGCCACCCGGCGGGCCAGCTCGGTGAGCGAGGGAATCAGGGGATTGGACATGGGCGCCTCGGCGATGGGGAGGTCGCCGGGACGCAGTGGTGAGACTGCCCCTGACACGGCTCACGCTCGGGTGGCGACTCCAGTGGCGGGTCAGGGCCACGCTGGAGTGTTCACCCGGGACAGGAGGCTCCTGGGAGCACCCGTGGGACGGGGGAGGGCCCGGCGGGCCCGCTGTCAAACATTAGGGGATGGGCTCCTGGCTCCCGCCCGCAGCTGGACCGGGGGAGAAGTCAAAGATGGGGGCTTCGGCGTAGTAGTCGCTGCCACTCACGTCCCCCCGCAGGCTGAGGTCCTGATTGATGCACTGGGCGCACTGCTCCGGGGTGCGCAGGTATTGGCAGACACGGGCCCAGAGCTTGGCTCGCGTGCCCGGCGCCCCCTGACTGAAATGCACGAGATCCCCACCTCCGGCCATGCCTTGGATCTCGACGGTGCACAGGTTGCAACGCCTCCGCGTGCCGGGGGGAATCGAGGACATGAACCAGCCATCACTGGCAGAAACTTAAGGTGCGTTGCGGCGGAGAACGGCGGAGCACAGAGGATTTGATGAACATCCTTCAACTCAGCGATCCCCACCTCCTGGCCCGACCCGACGCCCGCCTCGCCGGCCGTTCCCCCGCCCGAGCCCTGGAGGAGGGCCTGCGGAGCGGCCTCGATCAGCTGGCGGCGGAAGGCCTCCACGTGGACCGCCTGCTGATCAGCGGCGATCTCTGCCATGACGAAAGCTGGGGGGGCTACGTGGCTCTGCGGGAGGCCCTGCGTTCCTGGAGCGGCCCGATCGACCTGCTCGCCGGCAACCACGACCACCCCACCCTGCTGCGGGCCGTCATGGGGCGGCGCGCGCGCATCGCCCCCGCCGTGGTGGAGCAAGGCCTTTGGCGCCTCCTGCTCCTGCACAGCCACCGGCCGGGCCACGACGCGGGCTGGCTCGGCGCGGGTCAGCTCCAATGGTTGGTGGAGCAGCTGCGGCTTGCCGCCCCCGCTCCCGTGCTGGTGGCGGTGCACCATCCCCCCGCGCCGATCGGCGATCCCGCGTTCGATGGGATCGGCCTCCAGGACGGACCCGCCCTGATGCGACTGCTGGCCGAGGCCCCCCACGCGCGGGGCCTGGTGTGCGGCCACGTGCACCAGCACTGGCAGGGGGCGCTCCCCGGCGCGATGCCGCGACCGCTGCTGGCCTGTCCCTCCACCCTGCGGGCCTACGGCCCGGTCCAGCCCTGCCCCCTGGGGCACCCGCACTGGCCTGGGGGCCGCTGGCTGCACCTCGGCGCGGATGGGGAAATCCGCCAACGGTTGTTGCGCTGGCCGCCGCCAGAATCGCCTTAGCGTCTGCGAAACGCCCCTGGAGGCCTTCCTCCCCTGAAACGCCTTCTTCATCGGTGGTTGTCCCGATGGCTGCCCCTGCTGCTGGCTCCCCTGCTCTGGCTGCAACCCTGGACCCCCTTGACCGCGACGGCCCTGAGCGCCGAGCCCGCCCCGAACGCCGCCGAACCCGCGCCCGCCGAGCGCACGGCGGGTCTTGACCCGACCACCCTCGCGCCAGCCGCCCCCGTCCAGCCGGCCAAGCCTGAGGGCGCCAGCTGGGCCGCGCTGGCGGCCACCGCCAGTCCCCACAGTTTTGTCTCCGAGGCCGTGCGGCGGGTGGGTCCGGCGGTGGTGCGCATCGACACGGAGCGCAATGTGGCGCGCCAGGCCTTCGACCCGGCCCTGCTCGATCCCCTGCTGCGCGACCTGTTCGGCGACCCCTCCGGCAGCATGCGCGAACGCGGCCAGGGCTCGGGGGTGGTGATCGACGCCGCCAAGGGCTTGGTGCTGACCAACGCCCACGTCGTCGATGACGTCGACTCGGTGGAGGTGACCCTGGCCGATGGTCGCCAGCTCGATGGCACCGTGGTCGGCAGCGACCGGGTGACGGATCTGGCCTTGGTGCGCATCCCCGGCAAGGGCAAGCTCAGCGCGGCCCGGCTCGGGGATTCCGAGGCCCTGGAGGTGGGCGACTGGGCCATCGCCCTGGGCAGTCCCTACGGCCTGGAGCGCACCGTCACCCTGGGCATCGTCAGCAGCCTTCACCGCGACATCAACAGTCTCGGCTTCGCGGACAAGCGGTTGGACTTGATCCAAACCGACGCCGCCATCAATCCCGGCAATTCCGGCGGGCCGCTGATCAACGCCAACGGCGAGGTGATTGGCATCAACACCCTGGTGCGATCAGGCCCCGGGGCGGGACTCGGCTTCGCCATCCCGATCAACCTGGCGCGGCGGGTGGCCGAGCAGCTCGCCTCGGGAGGCACCGTGGTGCACCCCTATCTGGGTCTGCAGCTCGTGCCGCTGACCGCCAGGGTGGCCCGCGACAACAATCGCGATCCGGATGCCCTGGTGAAACTGCCGGAGCGGGACGGGGCCCTGGTGCAAAAGGTGCTCCCGGAGAGCCCGGCGGAGGAGGCCGGGCTGAAGCGCGGCGATCTGGTGGTGGAGATCGCCGGTGAACCCGTGCGCAATCCCTCCGCCCTGCTGCAGCAGGTGGAGAAGGCCCGGGTGGGACAACCCCTCCCCCTGCGGGTGGTGCGCGCCCAGCGGGAGCTCCAGCTCTCCATCAAACCGGCGGCGCTACCCACGCCCACGGGCTGATCAGGGCGGTTTGCTACGTTCACCCACCCCCTAAGTTGCGCTCCTCGCCATGTCGGATCTGCAGACCCAGATGAAGCGGGCCGTGGCCACCGCCGCCGTCGCCCAGATTCAAGACGGCATGGTGCTGGGTCTGGGATCCGGATCGACAGCGGCCTTGATGATCCAGGAGCTGGGGGCGAAGCTCCAGCGCGGCGAGCTCAAGGACATCACCGGGGTGAGCACCTCCTTCCAAGGGGAGGTGCTCGCCGCCGAGCTGGGGATTCCGCTGCGGAGCCTGAATGCCGTGGCCCGCATCGACCTGGCCATCGACGGCGCCGACGAGGTGGATCCGGCCCTGCAACTGATCAAAGGGGGTGGGGCCTGTCACGTGCAGGAGAAACTGGTGGCCCGCCGCGCGGACCGCTTTGTGGTGGTGGTGGATGCCAGCAAGCTGGTCACCACCTTGAATCTGGGGTTCCTGCTGCCGGTGGAGGTTCTCCCCGGGGCCTGGCGCCAGGTGAAGGACCAACTCGGGGAGATGGGGGGCGAGGCCCAGCTGCGGATGGCGGTGCGCAAAGCGGGACCCGTGGTCACCGATCAGGGAAATCTGGTGCTCGATGTGAGCTTCGCCGGCGGCATCCAGGATCCCCAAAGCCTGGAGAAGGAGATCAACAACCTCCCCGGCGTGCTGGAAAACGGCTTGTTTGTCAACCTGACCGACCAAGTTCTGGTCGGGGAGATTATCGATGGAGCAGCGATTGTCAGAGAGTTATCCCAGGCCTAGTTTTTTTGAACCTCAGGAGCCAAAAGGCTCGGGCTTCAGCAGGCAAACAAAGTTCTTCCGCCGCCAGGCGCTGTTTCAGCACAGTCTTGACATTGCCTTGATTGTATAAACGTGTCAGCGGGTCGCGACTCGCCTGCTCTTTCTCCCTGATCAACCCTGCCTTCAGGTGGTCAATGGTGCGCTTCAGGGCAAGGACGGCGACTCCAGCCCCAAGGAGGGCGAAGAGAACGCACAGCCCCAAAATCGACCAATTCGGGAGTGATTGACTGGCGCCCAGCAACCGGCCGAACCAGGCGGCCTTGGCGAGCACCAACCCGACCACAGCGGTCGCAATGGCTGTGGCGCAGGCTGTGGCGCAGGTGGTGGAGATTTCATCGCCCCCGTTGTGCCGCAACTTTTGGAAGGCTGTCCCAAGGCTTGCGCGCCACCTGTAGCCCATGCCCTCAGGCCAGGCGCCTCCGCACCGATTCGGCGTGGCTGTGGAGGCCCTCGCTGCGAGCCAAGGCGATCACCGCCTCCCCGGTGGCTTCCAGGGCGGCGCGGTTGAAGCCGATCAGGCTGGTGTGGCGCAGGAAGGTTTCCACGCTCAGGGCGCCGGCGAAGCGGGCCGTGCCGCCCGTGGGCAGGGTGTGGTTCGGGCCGGCCAGATAGTCGCCGACGGCCTCGGGGCTGAAAGGACCCAGGAAGATGGCGCCAGCGTGGCGGATCCGCTCCGCCAGGGGCTCGGGCCGCTCCACCAGAAGCTCCAGATGCTCGGGCGCGAAGCCGTCGCTCAGGCGCGCCGCTGTCTCCAGGTCGTCGCAGACCACGATCAGCCCCCAGTCCGTGAGGGCCTGGCGCACGATGGGGGCCCGGGGATGATCGACCAGTTGCTCGGCGACGGCTTTTGGCACCGCCTCAGCGAGCGCTTCGCTGGTGGTGAGCAGGATCGCCGCCGCCAGGGGGTCATGTTCCGCCTGGGCCATCAGATCGGCGGCCACCTGCTCCGGCCGAGCGGTGTGGTCGGCGATCACGAGCACCTCGCTGGGACCGGCCAGGGAATCGATCCCCACCCGCCCGTAGACCGCCTTTTTGGCCAGGGTGACCCAGAGGTTGCCGGGGCCGCTGATCACATCAACCCGCGGCAGCGATTCCGTGCCCCAGGCCAGGGCGTCGATCGACTGGGCGACACCGACCCGGTACACCTCCCGCACCCCCGCCAGATGGGCGGCGGCGAGCACGGTCGGGTTGGGGGCGCCGTCCCGGCCCGGCGGAGTGACCATCACGAGCCGCTCCACTCCGGCCACGCGGGCCGGGATGGCATTCATCAACACCGTGCTCGGGTAGGAGGCCCGCCCGCCGGGCACGTAGAGCCCGGCCCGTTCCACCGGCCGCCAGCGGCGCCCCAGGGTTTCGCCATGGGGTCCCCGCAGATGGAGATCGGCGGGGAGCTGGGCCTCGTGAAAGCGCAAGACCCGCGCGTGGGCGAGCTCCAAGGCCTGGCGCAAGCCGCTGGGCAAGGCCTCCCAGGCCTCCCGCAGCCGCTCTTCCGGAATCCTCAGGGGATCCGGACGCACCCCATCGAACGCCTCGCTGAGGCTCAGCAGGGCCGCGTCCCCTTCCGTGCGCACGCGTTCAAGGATCTGGGCCACCTTCTCCTCTTCCTGGCGCATCCGGGCCCCCTCTGTGCGCCCGGCGATCCGCTCCAGCCGCTCGCTGGCGACGGCCACATCCCGCAAACAAGGGAGCAGGGGCCTCTCCGAGGGAACCCGGGAGGCGGAGGGGGAGGCGACCACAGGCCACGCAAGCGCTGCAGCCACGCTAGAGGGTGTCCCTGGGAGAGGGGGAGCTAACGGGGGGCTTTGCGCTAGGGTGGTTGATTGTTCGAATGCTGCCGGTTTCCAGTGGCCAATAACAAATCAGCGAAGAAGCGCATTCAGATCGCCGAGCGCAACCGCCTGCGCAATCGCAGCTACAAGTCGTCGCTGCGCACCTTGATGAAGCGATGCTTCACCGCCTGCAGCGGCTACGGCGGCGGCGACGGTGATGTCAGCCGGGAGACGGTGGAGAACAGCCTCAACGCGGCCTTCAGCAAGATTGACAAAGCGGTGAAGGTGGGCGTGCTGCACAAGAACGGCGGTGCCCATAAAAAATCCCGCCTCAGCGCGGCCGTCAAGAAAGCCCTGGAGCCCTCGGGAGCGGCGAGCCCCTCCTGAGGGCACCCTCCCGACACCCCACGCCGCACGGCACCCTCCCTCTCCTCTCTCCCCCACGGCCATGCTGGTCGACAGCCACTGTCATCTTGTCTTTCGGCAATTTGACGATGATCTAACCGCGGTGGTGGCCCGTTGGCGAGAAGCGGGTGTGGGGGCTCTGGTTCATGCCTGCGTCGAGCCGTCGGAAATTCCGGCGATCCGCGAGTTGGCCGACCATGTTCCCGAACTGCGCTACGCCGTTGGCGTCCATCCACTGGATTGGCGGAAGTGGGAGTCCGGCACAGCCAGCCTCCTCCGCGAGGCCGCCCGCGCGGATGCGCGGGTGGTGGCGGTGGGTGAGTTGGGCCTCGATCTCTTTCGCCAACACAACCTGGAGGAGCAACTGGCCGTGTTGGAGCCCCAGCTCGATCTGGCCTGCGAGCTGGGGCTGCCTGTGATCGTCCATTGCCGCGACGCGGCTCCACCCATGTTGGAGGTGTTTCGTCGTCGCCAAGGCGAGGGGCGCTGTCCCTCCGGGGTGATGCATTGCTGGGGCGGAACGCCGGAGGAAATGAAGGCGTTCCTGGAGCTGGGTTTCCACATCAGCTTCAGCGGCACGGTCACGTTCCCGAAAGCGGAAGCGATCCAATCCTGCGCACGCCAGGTCCCCGAAGACCGCTATTTGGTGGAAACCGATTGTCCCTTCCTGGCGCCCGCACCCCGCCGCGGCAAGCGGAACGAGCCGGCCAATGTGGCTGTCGTGGCGGCCAAAGTGGCGGAACTGCGGGGAGAACCCCTGGAGCACGTGGCCCGCGCCAGCACGCGCAACGCTTCAAAACTCTTCAACTTGCCCCTTCAAGGTGTATGATGACTTATTGACCCAATGGCGGCGGTGCCCCTTGTCCCCAGGCGTCAACTCCTCTGGACATCCCGCCTTTGGCGCTGAGCCCGGCGCTCTGCGGATCCACGCCTTGTCGCGGGATCCGCGAACCCAGGGCTTCCTTGCCTTGAGGTGTTGCTTCCGAGGGATCCTCCATCCCAGGGGTTGACGACCCCACCGCCCGCAACATCATCCGCTGGGGACCGATCCCGTCCCCATCCTGCCTTCTCCCCCATCCTCCTGTCCTTCAGGTTTCCCGCATGAGCAGCGCGATCCAGGTCGCCAAGACCGTGACTTACCTCCCCGACTTGGTGGAGGTGCAGCGGGCGAGTTTCAAGTGGTTTCTTGAAAAAGGTCTGATCGAGGAGCTCGACAGCTTTTCGCCGATCACAGATTACACGGGCAAGCTGGAACTTCATTTCATCGGCGATGAGTATCGCCTGAAGCGCCCTCGGCATGATGTGGAGGAAGCCAAGCGGCGGGATGCGACGTTTGCATCCCAAATGTATGTGACCTGCCGTTTGGTCAACAAAGAAACCGGAGAAATCAAGGAGCAGGAAGTATTCATTGGTGAGCTGCCCCTGATGACAGAGCGGGGGACGTTCATCATCAACGGAGCCGAACGCGTCATTGTCAACCAAATCGTACGCTCCCCCGGAGTTTACTTCAAGGACGAGCAAGACAAGAATGGTCGCAAAACATTCAACGCGAGCCTAATCCCCAACCGCGGGGCCTGGTTAAAATTTGAAACAGATAAGAACGATCTGCTTCATGTCCGGGTGGATAAAACGAGAAAGATTAATGCCCATGTGCTCATGCGGGCCATCGGCTTGTCGGACAATGACGTCCTCGACAAGCTGAGACATCCTGAATACTATCAAAAATCAATCGCTGCCGCCAACGACGAGGGCATCTCCTCCGAAGATCAGGCCCTGCTGGAATTATACAAAAAACTTCGGCCCGGCGAACCACCCTCGGTCAGTGGCGGCCAACAGCTTCTTCATAGTCGATTCTTCGACCCCAAGCGCTATGACCTCGGCCGGGTGGGTCGCTACAAGATCAACAAGAAATTGCGCCTCACCATTCCTGATGCGGTCCGCACGCTGACGCCAGAGGATGTTCTCTCCACCATTGATTATCTGATCAATTTGGAGTTGGACGTTGGCGGCGCCAGCCTTGATGACATCGATCACCTCGGCAACCGGCGGGTGCGCTCTGTCGGCGAACTGCTGCAGAACCAAGTTCGCGTTGGCCTGAATCGGCTGGAACGCATCATCAAAGAACGGATGACCGTCGGCGAGACCGACTCGCTGACGCCGGCCCAGTTGGTGAATCCCAAACCCTTGGTGGCTGCCATCAAGGAATTTTTTGGCTCCAGCCAGCTGAGCCAGTTCATGGATCAAACCAATCCTTTGGCGGAGCTCACCCACAAGCGGCGGATCAGCGCGCTGGGCCCAGGGGGTCTCACGCGCGAACGGGCGGGTTTCGCGGTGCGCGACATCCACCCCTCTCACTACGGCCGCATTTGCCCGATTGAAACCCCCGAAGGACCCAATGCGGGCTTGATCGGCTCCCTGGCCACCCATGCGCGCGTCAATGAATACGGCTTCATTGAAACGCCGTTCTGGAAAGTCGAGGATGGCGTTGTCCTCAAAACCGGAGAGCCCATTTATTTGTCGGCCGATCTGGAAGATGAATGCCGCATTGCCCCAGGCGACATCTCCACAGACTCCCATGGCAAGATCACCTCTGATCTTGTTCCCGTGCGCTATCGGCAGGACTTTGAGAAGGTGCCTCCCCAGCAAGTGGATTATGTGCAGCTCTCACCCGTCCAGGTGATTTCGGTGGCCACCTCGCTCATCCCCTTCCTTGAGCACGACGATGCCAACCGGGCGCTGATGGGTTCCAACATGCAGCGTCAGGCGGTGCCCTTGCTGCGCCCCGAACGCCCGCTGGTGGGAACCGGCCTGGAAACCCAGGTGGCGAGAGATTCTGGCATGGTGCCGATCACCCGCGTCAATGGCACGGTCACCTTTGTCGATGCCACCGCGATTGTGATTCGCGACGAACAGGGGCTGGAGCACACCCACTATCTGCAGAAGTACCAGCGCTCCAATCAGGACACCTGCCTGAACCAACGCCCCATCGTCAAACAGGGGGATCAGGTCATCGCCGGACAGGTCCTGGCCAACGGCTCAGCCTGCGAAGGGGGCGAAATCGCCCTTGGTCAAAACGTGATGATCGCTTACATGCCCTGGGAGGGTTACAACTACGAGGACGCCATCCTCGTGAGCGAGCGGCTTGTCCACGATGATCTCTACACATCTGTCCATATTGAAAAGTATGAGATTGAGGCCAGACAGACCAAGCTCGGCCCTGAGGAAATCACACGGGAAATCCCCAATGTCGCCGAGGAAAGCCTGAGAAATCTCGACGAGATGGGCATCATTCGGATTGGTGCTTATGTCGAGAGCGGAGACATCCTGGTTGGCAAGGTGACACCCAAAGGCGAATCCGACCAGCCCCCCGAAGAAAAGCTGCTCCGCGCCATCTTTGGCGAAAAAGCCCGGGATGTTCGCGACAACTCCCTGCGGGTTCCGAGCACGGAGCGCGGGCGCGTTGTGGACGTGCGGATCTACACCCGTGAGCAGGGTGACGAGCTTCCCCCCGGGGCCAACATGGTCGTGCGGGTGTACGTGGCCCAGCGTCGCAAGATCCAGGTCGGCGACAAGATGGCTGGACGCCACGGCAACAAGGGCATCATCAGCCGCATCCTCCCCCGCGAGGACATGCCCTATCTGCCCGATGGCACCCCGGTGGACATCGTTCTCAATCCTCTGGGCGTTCCCAGCCGAATGAATGTGGGTCAGGTGTTCGAGTGCCTGATGGGTTGGGCCTCCGCCCATCTGGGTTGCCGGGTCAAGGTGATTCCTTTTGACGAAATGCACGGTGCGGAGAAGTCCAAACAGACCGTGCAGGCCTACCTGGAGGAGGCGGCCAAGCAACCCGGCAAGGATTGGGTCTACAACCCCGACAACCCCGGCAAGATTCAACTGATCGATGGCCGATCGGGCGAGCCTTTCGATCAGCCGGTCACCGTTGGCTATGCCCACATCCTCAAGCTGGTTCACTTGGTCGATGACAAGATTCATGCCCGCTCCACCGGTCCTTATTCCTTGGTCACGCAGCAGCCCCTGGGCGGAAAGGCTCAGCAAGGCGGCCAGAGACTGGGTGAGATGGAAGTGTGGGCACTGGAGGCCTACGGCGCGGCCTACACCTTGCAGGAATTGCTGACGGTGAAATCGGACGACATGCAAGGACGCAATGAGGCCCTGAACGCCATTGTCAAAGGGAAGCCGATCCCGCGGCCAGGCACTCCGGAATCGTTCAAGGTGTTGATGCGAGAGTTGCAGTCGCTGGGACTGGACATCGCTGTCTACACGGACGCAGGTGAGGAGGTTGATCTGATGCAAGACGTCAATCCACGACGCAGCACTCCAAGTCGTCCCACCTATGAATCCCTGGGCGTTGCCGATTACGACGAGGATTAAACATCTCGACTCACTGATCACCCCCGCCTTTGTTACTCGCCATGTCTTCCAGCAATCAACGCAGCGAAAACTATTTCGATTACGTCAAGATCACCCTGGCGTCCCCCGACCGCATCATGCAGTGGGGACAGCGCACCCTGCCTAACGGGCAGGTGGTGGGGGAAGTGACGAAGCCAGAAACCATCAACTACCGCACCCTCAAGCCAGAGATGGATGGCTTGTTTTGCGAGAAGATTTTTGGCCCTTCCAAAGATTGGGAATGCCACTGCGGCAAATACAAGCGGGTCCGGCATCGCGGCATCGTCTGTGAGCGCTGCGGGGTGGAGGTCACGGAGAGTCGGGTGCGTCGGCACCGCATGGGTTTCATCAAACTCGCCGCACCGGTTTCTCACGTCTGGTATCTCAAAGGCATCCCGAGCTACGTGGCCATCCTTTTGGACATGCCGCTTCGAGACGTAGAGCAGATTGTCTATTTCAACTGCTACGTGGTTCTCGACCCGGGTGATCACAAAGACCTGGTTTACAAACAATTGCTCACTGAAGATGAGTGGCTGGAGATCGAAGACCAGATCTTTGCTGAAGATTCAGAGATTGAGAACGAGCCCATCGTCGGTATTGGTGCGGAGGCGCTGAAGCAGCTGCTCTCCGACCTGGAGCTCAATGAAATTGCTGAACAGCTGCGCGAGGAAATCAGCAGCAGCAAAGGTCAGAAGCGGGCCAAGTTGATCAAGCGCCTGCGCGTGATCGACAACTTCATCGCCACCGACGCCAGACCTGAATGGATGGTTCTGGACGTGATTCCGGTGATCCCTCCCGATCTGAGGCCGATGGTGCAGCTCGATGGAGGTCGTTTCGCCACCAGCGACCTGAATGACCTGTATCGGCGGGTCATCAACCGGAACAATCGCCTGGCACGACTTCAGGAGATTTTGGCCCCGGAAATCATCGTGCGCAACGAAAAGCGCATGCTCCAAGAGGCCGTGGACGCGTTGATCGATAACGGTCGACGGGGTCGCACGGTGGTGGGAGCCAACAACCGGGCGCTCAAATCCCTCAGCGACATCATTGAAGGCAAACAGGGACGGTTCCGTCAGAACCTGCTCGGGAAACGGGTCGACTACTCCGGCCGTTCCGTGATCGTGGTTGGACCGAAGCTGAAAATGCATCAGTGCGGTCTCCCAAAAGAAATGGCGATCGAGTTGTTCCAACCCTTCGTCATCCATCGCCTGATTCGACAGAACATTGTCAACAACATCAAGGCCGCGAAGAAGTTGATTCAAAAAGCCGATGATGAAGTGATGCAGGTGCTGCAGGAAGTCATCGAGGGGCATCCCATCCTCCTCAACCGCGCTCCCACGCTCCACCGCCTGGGCATTCAGGCCTTTGAACCGAAGCTTGTGGACGGCCGTGCCATCCAGCTGCATCCGTTGGTCTGTCCAGCCTTCAACGCCGACTTTGACGGTGACCAGATGGCCGTGCACGTCCCCCTGGGAATCGAGGCCCAGACCGAAGCCCGCATGTTGATGCTGGCGAGCAACAACATCCTCTCCCCCGCCACCGGCGAACCAATCATCACCCCCTCCCAGGACATGGTGCTGGGCGCCTACTACCTCACAGCCGTCAACCGGGAAAAGGCCAAGCCCGAGTTCGGCAATCGTGCCCTGACCTACGCCAGCTTGGAGGATGTGATTGCGGCCTTTGAGGAGAAACACCTTCATCTGCACGATTGGGTTTGGGTGCGCTTCCACGGCGAAGTGGAAGCCGATGAAGAGGCTGAGGCTCCCATCTCCTCGGAAACCCTTTCCGATGGCACCCGCGTCGAGCAGTGGCGTTTCCGCCGGGATCGTTTCGATGAGGATGGCGCCCTGATCAGTCGTTACTTGCTGACCACCGTGGGCCGGGTCGTGATCAATCAAACCATCATTGATGCCGTTGCCGCCAATTAACCAGGCGTTTCGTCCTTCGGTCTGTCTTCTCTGTTTTCCGACTCCACTCTGATCATGACAACGTCTTCCGCAAAGAAGAAAGCCTCCAAGAACACCCCGGCCCCCACCGCAGTGGACGCCACACCTGGTCGCGCCGCCCCTCCCTTTCGCAACCGCATCATCGACAAGAAGGCCCTGCGCAATCTGGTGGCCTGGGCCTACAAGCACCATGGAACGGCGGCCACGGCCTCCATGGCGGATGAGTTGAAAAATCTGGGCTTTCACTACGCCACCCAGGCCGCCGTGTCGATTTCCGTGGATGACCTGCGCATCCCCTCGGAAAAGGCTCGTTTGCTGCAAGAGGCCGAGGAGGAAATCACCAACACCGAAGAGCGTTATCGCCTGGGCGAGATCACGGAAGTGGAACGTCACACCAAGGTGATCGACACGTGGACAGAGACCAACGAGCGTCTCGTGGAAGAAGTCAAGCGCAATTTCAACGACAACGACCCGTTGAATTCGGTGTGGATGATGGCCAACTCCGGGGCCCGAGGCAATATGTCGCAGGTGCGTCAGTTGGTGGGAATGCGCGGCTTGATGGCCAACCCGCAAGGGGAGATCATCGACTTGCCGATTCGCACCAATTTCCGCGAAGGGCTGACTGTCACCGAGTACGTGATTTCCTCCTACGGGGCCCGCAAGGGTCTGGTGGACACGGCCCTGCGCACAGCGGACTCCGGCTATCTGACCCGTCGTCTGGTCGACGTGGCGCAGGATGTGATCGTGCGGGAAGAGGATTGCGGGACCAGTCGCGGCATTGTGATTGACGCCGATGAAAAGGGTCGCTTTTTCAGCAAGCTGATCGGACGCCTGGCGGCCGAGCCCGTCCTCGACGCGGATCGCAACGAAATCGCGAGCCGTGACACGGAAATCGATGCCCCCCTGAGCCGCCGCATCGAACAGGCCGGGATACGCCGCGTACTGGTGCGTTCACCGTTGACCTGCGAGGCCTCCCGCTCCGTCTGCCGCAAGTGCTACGGCTGGGCCCTGGCCCACAACCAGCTGGTGGATCTCGGAGAAGCGGTGGGCATCATCGCCGCCCAGTCCATTGGCGAGCCGGGCACCCAGTTGACGATGCGCACCTTCCACACCGGCGGTGTGTCCACAGCCGAGACGGGTGTGGTGCGTTCTTTGTGTGCCGGTGTGGTCGAATTTGGCGCCAAGGCTCGCGTTCGTCCCCACCGCACGCCCCATGGGGTGGAAGCCCACCTGGCCGAAGTTGACTTCAGCCTACAACTCAAACCCACCGATAAAGGCAAGATCCAAAAGCTGGACATCACCACGGGTTCCATCCTGTTCGTGAATGACGGTCAAGAGGTGATCGCTGACACCATCCTCGCCCAGATCTCCTCCGGTGCGCAGGTGAAAAAGAGTGTGGAGAAGGCCACCAAAGACGTGATCTGCGATCTGGCGGGTCAGGTGCGTTTTGAGGACGTGATTCAGCCGCGTGAGGTAACCGATCGCCAGGGCAACATCACCCATAAAGCGCAACGTCTCGGCAGGCTTTGGGTGTTCAGTGGTGATGTTTACAACCTGCCACCCAACGCGCAGCCCGTGGTGGCGGGTGGCAAAGAGGTGCGCACAGGCGAGGTGTTGGCCGAAAGCCGCCTGGTGAGTGAATACGGCGGCGCCGTGCGGCTGCGGGAATCGGCGGGCGATTCACGAGAAGTGCAAATCGTCACCACCAGTTTGACTCTCAAGGAGTGCAAATTGCTGCATGAATCGACGCACTCTGGTGAAATCTGGCATCTGGAGGACAAAGAGGGCGCCCGCTACTTGTTGCGCACCGCTCCCGGCAGCAAGATCAGCTCGGGTGAGGTGATCGCTGAATTGGCGGATGATCGCTTCCGCACCAAAACAGGTGGCCTGGTCAAGTTTTCCCCCGGTCTCTCGATCAAGAAGGCTCGTTCCGCCAAGCATGGCTTCGAGGTCAGCAAAGGGGGAACGCTGCTGTGGATCCCCCAGGAAACCCACGAGATCAACAAGGACATCTCCCTGTTGATGATCGAAGACGGCCAGTGGATCGAAGCCGGCACGGAAGTGGTCAAAGACATTTTCAGCCAAACGGCAGGCATTGTCACCGTCACCCAGAAGAACGACATTCTGCGAGAGATCATCGTGCGCTCCGGCACGCTGCATCTGCTCTCGGACAGCAAAGTGCTCAGCCGCTATCAAGAGGGGTTGATGGTGAATCCGGGAGAGGAGATTGCTCCCGGCATCACCGCTGAGGCGATGGTCTTCGTCGAAGCGGTGGACACCACCCAAGGGGGAGCTCTGCTACTGCGGTCCGTGGAGGAATACTTCATTCCCGATGAGGCGCATCTGCCGGAATCCATCACGGTCAAGCAACCCGGTGGGCCCTCCCTGGGGCTGCGGGCCTCGCAACGGCTCACCTTCAAAGATGGCGAGCTGGTGAAATCTGTGGAAGGGGTGGAATTGCTGCGCACGCAGTTGATTCTGGACACGTTTGACACCACGCCCCAGATGACCGTGGATGTGGAAGCCATCGCCGACAAGCGCGCCAAAACCATCGATCGTCTCCAGCTGGTCATCCTCGAAACCTTGCTCGTGCGTCGCGACACCCTCTCGGACGCCAGCCACGGCTCCACCCACACGGAACTTCAGGTGGAGGATGGTGTGGCGGTGAAGCGAGGCGATGTGGTCGCCACCACTCAGATTCTCTGCAAGGAGGATGGGGTGGTGCAGCTGCCGGATGCCACGGCGGACGAACCGATCCGCCGCTTGATCGTCGAGCGCTCCGGCGACACCCGCACCATCCATCTGCAGGGCCTCCAACCCAGCGTTGGTCTGGCGGATCGCGTCGTGGAGGGAGATGACATCGGCGAGGGCTTGATCGCCCCCTGCTGCGGGCAGGTGGAGACCATCTCGTCCGACACGATGACCATCCGGCTCGGACGGCCCTACATGGTCTCGCCCGATTCCGTCCTGCACGTGCGGGATGGCGAGTTGGTGCAACGGGGCGATGGGCTGGCGCTGCTGGTGTTTGAGCGGCAGAAAACCGGAGACATCGTTCAGGGTCTGCCGCGGATTGAGGAATTGCTGGAGGCACGGCGCCCTCGGGATTCCGCCATCCTTTGCCGCAAGAGCGGCACGGTGCAGATCAAGCAGGGTGAGGATGACGACTCGATCACGGTCTCGGTGATCGAAGCAGATGACGTGATCACGGATTACCCCATCCTTTTGGGCCGCACCGTGATGGTGAGCGATGGCCAGCAGGTGCGGGCGGGTGAATTGCTCACGGATGGTCCGATCAACCCCCACGAGTTGCTGGAGTGCTTCTTCGAGGATCTGCGCAGCGTCAAGCCGACGATGGAGGCGGCCCAGGAAGCGATTTCCAAACTGCAATTCCGCATGGTGCAGGAAGTGCAGAACGTCTACAAATCGCAGGGGGTGTCGATTGACGACAAGCACATTGAGGTGATTGTGCGTCAGATGACCAGCAAGGTGAGGGTGGAGGACGCGGGGGACACCACCCTGCTGCCCGGGGAGTTGATCGAGTTGCGTCAGGTGGAGCAGGTGAATTCCGCCATGGCGATCACCGGTGGCGCTCCAGCGGAGTTCACCCCCGTGCTGCTGGGCATCACCAAGGCCTCCCTCAACACCGACAGCTTCATCTCGGCGGCCAGCTTCCAGGAAACCACCCGCGTGCTCACGGAGGCGGCGATCGAGGGCAAGAGCGACTGGCTGCGGGGCCTCAAGGAGAACGTGATCATCGGCCGCCTGATCCCCGCCGGCACCGGCTTCAGCGGCTTCGAGGAGGAACTGCGCTCCGAGGCGGGCCCCCATCCGGACATCCTGGAAGAGGAGGCGGCGAGCTATCGCCGCATGCAAAACCTCCGCCCCGACTACACCGTGGAACTGCCGGCGCCACCGGTGAACGCCGCGGTGCTGGACGACCCCTCCGATGAGGATTTGGAAGCCAGCCGCAGCCGCCATGGCATCGAGGCCTCCAGCAGCACCTTCGCCGCCTTCCAGCGTCCCAACACGGAGGAGGGCCTTGAAGAGGATCAATTCCCCGATCCTGTCGCCCTGGAAGATCTCCAGGAGGAGGGCCTGCTCAGTGACGACTGACACCACGGATCTGGGCACGCCCGTGCCCAAGCGGCGTCTGCCCCTTTGGGGCTTCCATCCGCACACTGAGCTGCTCAACGGTCGGCTGGCGATGCTGGGTTTCATCGCCCTGGTGCTGGTGGAGTGGACGCTGGGGCACGGACTCCTCGCGCATCGGTGACGTCCCCGCTGCTGGGCCAGAGCCAGGCGGCCCTGGAAGCCTGGGCGGTGGCGGAAGGCCAGCCGGCTTTCCGCGGTCGCCAGCTCCACGCCTGGCTCTATCGCCGCGGCGCCCATGACATCGCGGCCATCAGCGATTGGCCCCTCTCCTGGCGCGAGGGGCTGCGGGCGCGGGAAGCGGAAACCGGCCAGCCCCTGATCGGCCGGCTGACAGAAGTCCATCGACGCGTGGCGGCGGATGGCACCACCAAGCTGTTGCTGGCCACGCGAGACGGGCTGCAACTGGAGACGGTGGGCATCCCGAGCGCGGATCGCCTGACGGTTTGCGTCAGTTCTCAGGTGGGCTGCCCGATGGCCTGCCGCTTCTGCGCCACCGGGAAGGAGGGCCTGGCGCGGTCCCTCGCCCTGCACGAGGTGGTGGATCAGGTGCTGAGCGTGCGGGAGGCCATGGAGCGGCGTCCCAGCCACGTGGTGTTCATGGGCATGGGGGAGCCCCTCCTGAACACGGAGGTGGTGCTGGAGGCGATGGCGGTGTTCTGCCGGGATCTGGAGATGGCCCAGCGCCAGATCACGGTGAGCACCGTGGGGGTGTCAGGCGCGTTGCCGCGGCTGGCGGAGCGGGCTCGGCAGGTGTTGGGGCGCACCCAGTTCACCCTGGCGGTGAGCCTGCACGCGCCGGATCAGCGCCTGCGCGAGGCGTTGATCCCCACCGCCCGGGGCTACCCCCTGGAGGAGCTGCTGGAGGATTGCCGCGACTACGCGTGGGAGACCTCACGGCGGGTGAGCTTTGAATACATCCTGCTGGCCGGGGTCAACGATGCGCCAGCGCAAGCGGAGGCCTTGGCGCGCCTGCTGCGGGGCTTCCAGAGCCATGTCAACCTCATCCCCTACAACCCGATCGAGGAAGAGGAGTTTGAACGTCCGTCCCCTCGCGCCGTGAACCGCTTCCGCCAGGTGTTGCTGGAGCGGTCGATCGCCGTGAGCGTGCGGGCCAGCCGCGGCCTGGATCAGGACGCCGCCTGCGGCCAGTTGCGACGGGCCTTTGCCGGGTCCCGCTGAAGGGCCGCCCTAGGCTCAACAGAGCTCCGCCGGGATCGCCCCCACCCCATGGACATCACCTCCCAGTTGATCGAAGCCTTGCTGCAGCGCGGCGTGCGGCGGGTCTACGGGGTGCCGGGCGACTACGTGCTGGGCCTCTTCGACCGGTTGGAGCGCTCCCCCATCGACGTGATCTGCATGGCGGGGGAGGAGGGGGCGGGCTTTGCCGCCGATGCCCATGCCCGCCTGCGGGGATTGGGGGTGGCGGTGGTCACCTACGGCGTCGGCGCCCTGAAGGTGTTGAACCCGGTGGCCGGGGCCTACGCAGAGCGGTCGCCGCTGCTGGTGATCAGCGGCGCTCCGGGCCTGCGGGAATCGGATGAACACACCCTGCTGCACCACCGCATCCGCGCCAGCGACACCCAGGAGCGTTTTTTCAAGGAGGTCTGCGCCCAGACGGCGTGCCTGGATTCCGGCCGCACGGCAGTGGAAAAGATCCAGCGGGTGCTGGAGGCGATGCGGCGCGAGTCGCGGCCGGGCTATCTGGAACTGCCCCGCGATTCCCTCACCCGGCCGGTGCCCCGTCCCCTGCCGTCCCTCACCCCACCGACGCTGGCCCGGGTGGCCGATCTGCAGCGGCGCGCCGGGCTGGCCGTCCTGGAGTGGATGCGGAGTCGGGAGCGGCCGGTGGTGCTGGCCGGGGTGGAGCTCCATCGCTTCGGGCTGCAGCAGGCGCTGCAGGCGGTGCTGGAGCGGGAGGGCTGGCCCTTTGCCACCAGCCTGAGCGGCAAATCCCTGCTCAGCGAACAGCATCCGCAGTATCTGGGCGTGTACGAGGGGGCGATGGGGGAAAGGGCGGTGCGCGAGGTGGTGGAGGGCAGCGACGGGCTGTTGATCCTGGGCATGCCCCTGAGCGATCTGGACACCGGGGTGTACACGATGGAGTTGAACGCCGCCACCTGCCTGCGGGTGGAGATGGACCGGGGTCTGCGCTGGAGTCATGGCGATCAGGACACCCTGGATCCGGTGACGTTGCTGCAGGTGTGGCAGGAGGCGGCGCCGCCGGCGGCGCCTGCGGCCTATCAGCCCCGTGTGAAGCCCCAGCCGGCGGAACCCTTCGAGCCGGCGGCGGACCAGCCCCTCACCGTGCGCCGCCTGCTGCTGGCGGTGGATGCCGTGCTCGACGACACCACGGTGGTGGTGGCCGACACCGGCGATGCCACCTTCGCCTCCCTCGCCCTGCACCTCAAGGAGGCGAACGACTACCTCAACAGCGGCAACTGGGCCTCCCTGGGCTTCGCCCTGCCGGCGGCCGTGGGCGCCTGGGGCGCAGATCCGGAGCGGCGACGCCCCCTGGTGCTGGTGGGCGACGGGGCGCTGCTGATGAGCGCCATCGAGCTGGCCACCCTGGCCCGCTACCGCATCCCCGCCCTGGTGGTGGTGTTGGACAACGCCGGTTACGGCACGGAGCGACCGATGCTCGATGGTCCCTTCAACGATGTGGCGCCGGTGGACCATGTGGGACTGGCCCTGGCGATGGGTTTCCAGGCGGCGCGGCGGGTGACGCGGGAAGGGGAGCTCTGGGAGACCCTGCGGGCCTTTTTGCGAGAGACGGCCGGGCCGAGCTTGGTGAGCGTGCAGCTGGATCCGCAGGACGCCTCCGATGCCCTGCGCAACCTCACCACCGCCCTGGGCAAGAAGGTGAAGGCGGCCGAGTTGGAGGGCTGAGCCATGGCGTGGATGCGCTACCTGGATCCGGAGGGCACCGTGCAAGTTGCCGTGCGGGCGGGGTCGTCCGGCGGCTGGGAGCGGTTGCGGGCGGAGGGCGAGGGCCAGGCGCCGGGCGTGCGCGGCGGGGCGTGGGAGGGCGACGAGCTCTTTGCGGGCCTGACCCCCAGCGGAGAGGAGGCGCGGATCGCGCGGGTGCTGGCGCCTGTGCAGCCGCCAGCGATCTTCTGCATCGGCCTCAACTACCGGCGCCATGCCGCCGAAACCGGCGCGGCGTTGCCCGAGTGGCCGGTGCTGTTCATGAAGTCGCCCGGGGCGGTGCAGGATCCCGGGGAAGCGATCGTGTTGCCGCGGGCGTTGGCGAGCGCCGAGGTGGATCTTGAGGGGGAGCTGGCGGTGGTGATCGGTCGGCGCTGCCGCAATGTGAGCCGCGACGAGGCGCTGAAGGTGGTGGCGGGCTTCACCTGCGGCAACGACGTCAGCGCCCGGGATTGGCAGAAGCAATGGGGGGGCGGGCAGTGGTGCCGCGGCAAAACCTTCGACACGTTCGCCCCCCTCGGTCCGGTGCTGGTGCCCCCCGCCGAGCTGGCCGATCCCCTCGCCCTTCGCCTGCGCGCCATCCA
>VGQX01000037.1 GCA_016882305.1 Cyanobacteria bacterium K_Offshore_surface_m2_239 | reverse complement strand
GTCCACTTCAGGCGGTTTGTCCATCCGCTGACTTTGAAGGGGTGACAGGTTCATTTCCATAGATCGAGCACCACCTCCACCAGACCAACGATCTCAATGATTGATCGGCGCCCAACAGGCCAAGCCACGCGACGAGACAGGATCAAGAGCGATGAGTTGTACCTCAATCTGGCTCCCAGTGGGCCGCACCGGCCTGTCGCAACCGAGTTTGTCGCAGTTCTGGGAGCCGAGCTGCATGAGCGAACCGGGGAACGGCTCGGCGTGGGCAATGGCTAACGGCCCCGATAACTCACCCACAAGCTTGGGGATCTCGCGTTGCAGATCCCCAAACCGCGCCCCGACAGTCTGACGAAAACATATTTTTCAATGAATTGTTAAAATTGAAAACACGCCTAGGCTTATGGGTGGTCACCTGCCTAGACCAAGGCTTGAAATTCATTGATGGCTCGTGCAATACATTGATGAATCATCATCGAATTACGGAGATCAATCAGATACTTGGATAAGAAGAAATAAAGAAATTTCTTGTTGTCTAACTTTGACAATAAAGGTTGTCTCCAGTTATCAATCCCTGCAAGTTCATCAACAGATGAGATTTGATGTGACGCCCAATGATAATCAGAGTGGCCAGCAGTAATTACAGGCTTACCATGGATTAATCCTTCAAAACCCACTCCACTATTAATGCAAATAACCGCCTCACACAATGGGATGATAGCATGAATTGATGTCGTTGTTGTATAGACATGATCATGATTCATAGCATCGCTTAGAATTTGCGCTGTGCTTTCACAGATACGCCCAAACACCACGCCTTCATTCGCAAATGGATGAGGCTTCAAAACCAAACATAATCCAACTCCAGCTGTCCAGTCTCTCAAAGCTTCATAAAAACTGAAATGATCGACTCTACTGAGCTGCATAACACTGTCAAAGCTGAGCTGCAGTGGGAGAAATACAAATGGGCGGGGCGGAGGATAAAATGGTTCTGTAGACTGAATTTCCTTCGACAAATTAGATCGTACTGTTTCGTCGTAAAGACATTCAAAGAAATGCTCAGCCGTTGAAGCATCAACCTGCATAGCAGCTGCAAACAAACTTTGGTTGTGAGCCATTTCGGCCCAACCCGCGTATCCCGTTCGATCAAAGTAAAAGTAATTCGGGATATAGGCTTTTTTTAGATTCCAGCAATTGGACATTTGAAGACGAGTATGCTTTCCTATAAAGACTCCGTCCATATTCTCTGGAACTGGTGAACCTCTAGGCACGATTTCGAGTTCTGAACCGTACATCGATATCGCCTCGACGATCTGCTCATGAACGGGTAGCCAGCCTGACGATGGATTCAGCCTTTCCACATCTCTCACGTCGTGCAAGAAGAATTTAGGTTGTCGGCCTTGAACCTCAAGCCCCTTGCTCATGATGGACTTTCCTAGTAAACCAGCCAAATCTAGCAGAATATACCCAACGAATGCATTCGGCTTATAGAGCTACTCCTCGGTGCAACGCTAGGAAAGCATCAATGGATAGCGAACAAAGGCAGTGAAGTCAAGACCAGCTGTTTGCCAAGAGCGTGAACATTCCGCAATACAGTAGCACCACGGCATTATATATACTTTACATTTAGCTCTTGCAGTAGATCAAAATAGCTGAAGCACCGGTTATTGCTGGATCTAGCTGTGCTTCGAGCGATCTTGCTATCAAGAGCGAGGTGCAAGGAGTACGGCGACATCTGCTTTACCGACAAACCTAGTCTAATCAAAGTAGAGGGGTTCCAGATTATGCCTGACAGTCCAGTGAGAGTCAGGACTCATCACCTCTTTACTGGATCCAAATTGAATGAACGCAGACACAGAAGCCCATTCAAGAACTTGAACACTCATTGAAAAAGCCGGATCAGATAAAATGTCGCGAAACATACCCGCACCAGCAAGTCTCCAAATTCTATTTCCTTGCCGATTTTCAATGATTGCAGCGACACGTTTCATCGCTTCTGCCAAAAATGGATGCTGGGGAACAGAAGAATAAATAAAACCATTTGATGCCAATGGTGCAAGCATATTCGGCCTCCGCAATAAAACCAGTGAACTCTTGAGATTAAGCCATTGATGCAGTGGTTCGAGACAATGAGAAGCCGCATCAATCCAAACACCGCCGCAGGCATGCAGATAAGCCACTCTGAATACGTCCGACTGCATTGCGGGCAGCCTAATGCTGAGGAATGCCTTTCGTAATGACTCACCGTAGAGATGTCCAAGGGCAGAAGCGGCTGAGCTGCGATTAAAACAAAGATAGCTGAAATCAGGATTGGCTAGTCGCCAGTTATCCATCCTTTCTCGTAGCAAGGATGGAGGATCCTCCTCATCCCAATACTGCACCACCCGATTGGAAATAAACGAGTAATCCATAACATTGCAGATTCACAACAAGCGTCATGATAGTCATTGATGGTTCGTGTCGTAGCATCCAAAGTGAAGTGTCATAGTGAGCTGGTTGCTTTTATTGGACAGCTCTTGCACCTGAAAGCGTTAACTCCAACTAGGCACAACAGGTCTTTACCTTCATGGGGACGTCGGTTCCGACGGGAGATTCCCCTGCCCGCTACCCTTGCAGCAGCAATCCGCCCCACTTGCGATCACTGCTCTGATGCCATTCCGAAGGCTTTGCGCCCGTTGGGCTAGCGCTCTGAGCTGGCCAGCCCGTCAGCTTCTGTAATCTCGGAGGCAGGCTGCTTCATTAGAGATGGTCTTGAGTTGAGATTCGTGCAAGAGTCAAGCTATTGGCATGGTTTGAGCGGAGCGATGCCATACCCGTTCATCCGACCGCATATGGGTCCGATTCGCTATGATTCTAAAATCGTGCATAAAATTAAATGCTATTACCTCGATTGGCCAGCTGGTGCCAGGCGGAAGACACGGAACGGATCGACCGGCTCAATCATCTGGCAAACAATCATCCTCTCGATGGCGACGAGGTCCCTTGCAGAGCTTTTATTCGATCTCATGCATAAACATATTTTTTACTTTTTGAAGAAACCGATATGAATATCCTCGCAGTTGTTGCCACTCGCAATGAAGCTCTTCATCTACAGAGATGTATTGAATGTCTTCTTGAAAATGGATTTGAAGTCGCGTTGATTGATCATGGATCCACCGATGGCACAAGGGAGATTGCCGAAACTTACCTTGGGAACGGCTTGTTGCAGATTGATGAGATACCTTGGGAGGGAAGTTTTTCACTCGAGAAGCAATTAGTCGCAAAGGCCAAGATATTTGAACGATCATCCCATCAGTGGCTTGCCCATTTTGATGCTGATGAATGGCCCATGCCGTCTGCAGCTTTTCCAAGACTTTTTGACATGGCAAGCGATGCTCATTCAAGAGGATATAATGTAATTAACTTTAATGAGCTTGTTTTTATTCCTGAGCCTGGCCAAGATTACTCCCATGTTGACTTCGCCGCTAGAATGTTAAGTTATTATTTCTTTCAACCTACATATCCAAGATTGCAACGTCTGTGGCGACGTGAGTCGATGTTGTCGAGCCTTGAACATGGAGGGCATATTCTTTCGGGTTGTTCAGTTAATCTCTATCCAGTTGATGCCGCCCTGCGTCATTATATCGTACTTAGCCAGGAGAATGCCCTGGCTAAGTACGTAGGTCGTATTTTTGCGGATGCTGATTTAAGACGCGGCTGGCATCAAAACCGAATAACGATTACGGAGGCTAAGATCAGGAATTTCTTTCAGTCTTACAGCACCTACAGCAAACAGATAAAAGTTTTGCAGGATCCGCTCTCAAAGGAGTTCGACATGTCTAGTCCTCAGAAAGAACATTTTTGGGAGTGGCAGCATAGTGCATCTGGGTAACGGTATTCTGACCTTACTTCTTGAACCGCTTCATCAATTTCCTCTCCATTGTCTGCTGCGACCTATCCTGTCCAATGGACACAGTCAGACAATATTGGGAATAAGGCCTAAGATAAAGCGGCTTCAGAGAAGTTGCCCGAGCTGTGTCGGCGGAACCGGTGGCTAGGGTTGGTGATAGAGAAGCAAAAAATTCACACCATCAGCCGCCAGTGGGAGCTGCAGCGGCTGCCGATAGATTGAGGACAATTCAGCCAACGATGGGATCCTAAACCCCGCACTTCGACTCAAAAGAATACCGGAAGGGTGTGTTGTTCCTGATGGAGAGCTCGTGACAGACGGTCAATCCATTGCCGCAGGCTTCTCGCCAAGACGGAAGTGAAGTCCATCTGCGCGCCTCCAGTGATGGCTGGACTTCAGAAATCAGCCCATCTCACGTGCTTTGCAGATACCGACCGTTAAGCCGTACAGCGCTCTGGGACAAAAACCCAAATGCAATCTATACTCAAGTTCAACCCTGGCCTCCCCTCAGTGATGAACACTTTCAGGGAGTTGGACTGTCCGATAAAAAGAACCCACTTCATGGTTCTTCAGGCGAAGAAGCGGCAGCAACACGGAGGCAAACCGTAACCATGCCCTTGTCGATCCATACGACTCTGCTCGATTGCGGGCTTGCGAATTTTCAGATGAAGTCTTAAGATAAATCATCGGTATTGATCAGTCAGTGTTTTGGCAGTCATCCTTTAACTGTTCATATTCACCCTGCTGACTTACCTTACGCGAAGGGGGCCTACCATGGAGCACAAAGCTGAAGAAGTTGCTACTTAGTCTGCATCTAAACTAAGCAATATCTCTATTTCTTGATAAGGTTACTTCGGCAAAAAAAAAGGGCATATCGATCAAACCACTGCTTTGAATGAAACCACCACCAGGCATCTGTAGTTATTCGCTTTTTATTTGATCAATTCCAAGCTAATCATGACAAGCTCAACGACATTCTTTAATCTTTCCTTGCATCGTTCAGCAACAACATCAACGGCAAAGGCATTTCATGATGCTCATCATCAGTGTTTTGATTGGGTTGGCTGGGATTTTGAGCGTGAATATGATTCGCTCTTTCGGCACGGCCGTGAGGTTGAGCTTCTTGATGTTCTATTGAATACATTTCCAGACTGCTCCTACTATGGAGATCTACCGATCCCACTATTGCATCAGCAATTGATCGATAGGATGCCAGATGCAGCTTACTTCCTTGTCCTAAGAGATGTTGATGACTGGGCAATATCCTCATTTGAACACTGTATGTATATCGGTAATCATCCAAATAATCCAATTGATAATATCTTGCCCCCATCTCATCGTATGATGCTAGATGTATATGGTCTTTTGGACGAGGCACGAGGCTACTTGGCTGAAGAGATCATCAATCGAGAAGCCCTTCTAAAAATTTGGAGAAGACTCTATCATCAACATCTGATCACGGTAGTCTCTCTCTGCAATACGTGCTCAGTTCCACTAAAATTATTCTATCTCTCTGATCCAGACATCTCATCTAAATTAATTTCCTATGCCAATCCCGGTTGCGAACTAGCGGCATCGTCTTCGTACAGACTTGAACATCTTCATGCGAATGATAGAGGTCGAAGCGAAGCGCCAGAGATGCCAGGAAATCCCGTGGAATCACCCACTTGACTTTGCTCACGGACAATCACCAGTACGCGCCATGACGAAAGTTGCAGTAGTGACTCCATATTTTGACGAATCTCTAACCGTACTCTCCGACTGCCATCTGAGTGTCGTCAGTCAAAGCCATCGTTGTCTTCATGTCATCGTTGCCGATGGCAAGCCTCAAGCCGCTATTGATGATTGGAATGCACACCATATCAAATTACCCCATTGCCATAATGATGTCGGCTCGACACCCAGATTAATTGGCGCTTACCATGCCATTGGATTAGGTTATGATGCAATTGCCTTTTTAGATGCTGACAACTGGTTTTCCTCAGACCATATTTCCCAAGTTGTTCATGTTATCCAATCAAGAGATCCCGACTTCCTTTCAACGAGTCGTTTTCTTTGTCGCCCCGATAAAAGCATTATGAGTGATTGTCCATACACCGATCCAAAAAAGTTTATTGATACAAGTTGTATGATCTTCACAAAAAGATCGTTTTACCTTCTTGCGAACTGGGTGCTTATGCCCAAGTATGGCCATCCAATCTCGGATAGAATTATGCTCTTTTACATTAGGAAAGCAGGATTGGATCATGTTCATCTTGAAAAGAATACAGTTTTCTATCGATGTCAGAAGGAAGGAATTTATCATCATCTGGGTGAAGAAATTCCAGTAGGTGTCGCGAAAGCTCCAGACTACAAGTTGTTATTTGACTTGTGGGTGAAAGATGGTCATGAACCTCTCCTATAGCCCCTCCACATAAGGACAGTACATAACTTGCGCTAAAAAATAAATATTGGGAACTTTTCCACATGTGCAAGCTTGAGACAGGCGACGACCGACTAATTTCATTCTGTGCGCGCTAGCCGCTGCTACCGAAGTCTTTGTTCATGGTCAGCGGACTCGCTCTGTTTGTTCAGGAAGCCCTAACCTCATCATTAGCTGGTAGTTGAATCCAAAAAAAATGATTCATTCCGACGATTACCTCGTACGGCGATCGTCGGAATGAATGGACCAGTACCTGCTGTTCAAGCCGGGACTACGTCAAGATCAAGTAGATAATTATCGATGATTGATCAAAGCGTCACCCCGGGGGAGACCAACTGGCTTGTGGCAGCTATCAATTTAAAGCCGACTTCCGAGTGGCTCTTCTCAATTTCCGAGAAAAGTTGAAAGCGGTGGCAGCGCCAAGGATACCCAGTGGTCCGGGAACAACGGTGAGATTATTAATTCTAATCACGCCGTCATTAACTGGAGATATACCGATGCCATCCGTTACAACGTTGATGATTGTATTGGCACTAACTGTAAAAGGTGTTGGGAAAGTAAGCGTTTGTCCTTCTACAAAGTTGGTGAAGGTTTGTGTTAAAGCCCCAGACGTGAACGTAATGCTGGAATTCTGAACACCTACCAAGCGGGAAATCAATAGAGACTGTAAGGTAACATCCGAGCTGAATGAGAGATCAAAACCGGTAAACTTGTTTCCAACGGGAATCTCAGGAGATCCGTAGTAGCAACGAGATCCAGCTGTGCCAACTTGAAGGAACGCACAGAAGCCTGTCGGAGAAGAGTTCAACCCACCAGCTGCCGGAAAGACGTTGCCCGTCGCTTGGGGATTATCGATGTCAAGAGTCAATCCACTGACAGTTTTAGAGTAAGTGGGGAGGTTGACTTCTGGATTTGAAGTCAAGTCAAACACAACAGGGAAGGCCATTGCAGGCGCAGAAATCATTGCCCCTGCAAGCAAGGAGGCTGCGATGAATTGTTTTGTCGGTGACATGGAAACAGGAATAATCTAGTTAAAGGCTGAGACGTGAAGGCCTCCCTTAAATGCTAGCAACCTCCCTGGATGTTGTCCGCAGTGGCTGCTGTGAGGCGCTGAGGCAAGGGATATATATGCATTCGCCAACACGAAGCCCGCACCCAGGCAATAGTACGCAGCTACCTTTGGCATCCATAATGAAGAGGCCCAAAAAGAAAATCCACCAGCAGGCGTGCTGAGCTCTCTCTCTAGCTTCTGAATGCTCCCGGGGCAGTAAAACCCGAAACTTCCCTTCGAGACCAGCGTGAGATAAACTCGCTAATCATGGTCGATCTGCTGATTTCACTCTATTCTTACTTGATCTATCCTTATCTCTAAAATATTTTCAGAATGAGATTAAAACTATCATAATTCTTTCATATCTACATCTATTGACATCTCTGGACCGTTTCGACTGGATGTGAAACGGCAGCTTACTTTGCTGGTTGACGCGCCGATACTGTTGATGCACTCATAAACCCAATCAACTGTCAAAAGAAAGTCTTTTCTCCAGCAAGAATAAAGGATAACAAGTCAGTCAAGACGCTCAACGGCTCTCTGATGATCGTTTTGCTGATAGGACTTGCCCATGCATTCGCTCAGCGTGGTTGCCAGGATCCCAGTGGTATCAATGCAATCCAAGTTTTCAGCGTTGCATCTTGATCTTTGTTTACATATAGCAATAAGAAACGCAATGAAGGCTTGAATCATGCGTAGCTCTGAATGTACCTGATCATTCTCAGATATAAGATCGTTTAGATGACAGGACTAATGTGGCACAGAATGAATGCTTAACAATAGCTCAGATTCCTATCAGAACAACAGCTTTACATGAGTAATTGTTTCAGGCTATATAATCAGAGAATCGTAACGCATGAAAATCGACTCAACAACAAGTTTGTGTTTTAATGCAGACCCTAAAAAACTGATTTCCATCGAGCCTGGCCAGACCAGCTCGAGCTTTGTGTCTCTATTTGCTGTCGTACTCTTATTCTTATGGCTTTGGACATCTCTGGTTGTCATTTTGCCTACTGACTTGATTTAGAGCTATATTCTCTAAGCTTTATTCGTGGACTTGCTTGCTTACTCTTCTGCTCTCCGGCTGCTTTCTTTGAGCCATTGTGGAGCAAGCGTCTTCAACCGTTCAACCATGTTCTGCGGTGGTTGATCGACATTGGCGCCGAACCGATTACAGGGGAATGATTCTCTTATGGGACTCAGCGAGAGACTTTTTGGCCCGGGCCATGACCTCCACGCGCGCCAGGTCGACACCAGTGGCTCGCTTCTTCAGGCCGGTGGCGCAATGGCGCCGTTCACGGCGACACAAGAATGTGACTCATGCGTCTATCGCCGCTTCCGCCCTCCTCAACCCTCTGCTCGGCGGCTTCTGAGCTCCGCTGAACAGGAGCTGCTGCGTCAACCATCGCCAACCGCCGGGACAACCAGCTTGGCCAGGCGCCACCAGTGAGCCTCGGGCTGGTGGCCCCCGCAGACGTTCCATGCGTTTTTCCAGACGGGGCGCTGGTCGATACGCTTGTTACGTCCTCGCGTGTGCCCCCCAAGGCACCACATCCCCTTCCGCCACCAGCCACACCCGCTCATGGCGCGGACAGGGGTGGCCCCCGGTGAGCGAACCGAAGGACGGAATCACCATGACGTCCCGCCGCGGGTCCAAGGCGAAGCAGGGGAGCCGCAGGCGATCGCAGGCGTTCCCCACCACCGCCACCGGATGGCGATGGCCGCAGAGATTGAGAAAGCCCTCCCGGGGTTCCGGCGCGTGGCTCAGCCACCAGGGCCCCACCGCCTCCGACGCTCCCAGGGGCAACCCCTCCAGCCAACTGCCGCGTTCATGGTTGCCGGCGATCAGGCGCAAGGGACAGCCCATCAACTCCGGCAGCGCCCGAAGCTTCTGGCGCAGGTCCCCCGTCAGCCCAAGGCGGCTGTGGATCAGATCCCCCAGCACCACCACCTCCCGCGGCCGCAGTCGATGGGCCAAGTCCAACAGCGGATTGAGGGTGCTCGCGTCGCCATCACTGGGCAGAGCCACCCCATGGGCCTGGAAGACCTCCGCTTTGCCCAGATGGAGATCCGCCACCAGCAGCAACGCGCGGGTGGGGTCCCAGACAGCGCGTTCAGCCAGGAGCTCCAGGCCATGGCCTCGCCAGTGAAACGCGCAGCGGCCCCGGTCCCCCATGGCGCGCCTCAGGCCAAGCCCATGGCGGACTTGTAGGCCGCACGGGCTGTCGTGGCGGCGATGGAGGCCTGAATCGCCGGGTAGGGCGACAAATCGAGGTCCTTGCAGAACAGCGGCAGGTAGGCCAAGTAGCCCTGGACGGCACAATCCGCCGCTCCCCAGGCCGGAGCGCCGCCCAGAGGAGCCAGGAGGGAACGGCCCTCGGCCAGGAGCGGATCGAGCGCGGCCAGCAAGCGCTGAATCTCCTGGGGACGAGTGGATGCGGCCACCATGGCCGGACCGAGGGTGGCATTGGCGAACAGGATCCATTGGGCCGTGAGCGAACGCCAGGCCGGCGAATCGCTCTCCCGCGCGTGGTGCTCCGCCAGATGCAAAAGGATGGCCCCACTTTCAAACAACGCCAGGGGCTGGCCATCGCCGAGGGAGAAGGCGTCATCCACCAGGGCGGGCACCTTGCCGAAGGGATTGATCGCCAGGAAGGCGCTCGCCCGCTGCTCTCCCGCCGCCAGATCGATCGTCACGTCGTCGCAGGGGATCCCTTTCTCCCCCAGATACCAGCGCACAAGGGCGGCCCGGCTGCGGGGAGCGCCATAGAGGGTCAGAGCCATGGGGGCGAGAGCGGCAAGGGTTTCCATCATCCGTGCTCAGAATCCCCCAAGCCATCCGAACTGCCATGGCCAGCGAAGGGGAGAACAGCGCCGGGTCCTCGGCCGTGTCCGAGCTGCAACGCCTGGCGCCCCACCTGCAAAGCCGCATCCGCCGCGGCGTGGTGGGCGGCAGCCGCTACGCCAAGAGCCTGCGCCAGGCCATCCGCGACGCCGCGGACGATCCCTTGGCCCGCCCCGTGTTGATCAGCGGAGAACCCGGCCTGGAGAAGGACAACCTCGCCGCCCTGATCCACTTCAGCTCCCCGGCCCGACGGCACTTCATGGTGCGCCTGAACTGCGCCCTGCTCCGGACCGATGGCGCCGAGCTCTTCAGTGGCGATCACGAGAACCCTCCGCTGATGCGATGCCTGGGGGAGGGGGCCCTCCTGCTGGATCAGTTCGACAAGGTCGATCCCAACCTTCGCCCTCGCCTGCTGGAGCTCGTGCGCGGGGGCCGCTGGCGCGAGGCCCCGGAGGGCGGCGAACGGGAGTTCCGCGGACGGGTGTTTCTGACCGCTGAAACCAGCCAGGACCTCGGCCCCGACGTGGTGGCGATCCGGGTGCCCCCCCTGCGGGTGCGGCGGGCGGATCTGGGGGATTGGCTCCGCTACGCCGTGCGCCAGCGCAGTCGCAGCCTGGGCTGGGACCACCCTCCCCAGGTCAGCGACGCCCTGATCAAGCGCCTGCAGGGCTACGACTTTCCTGGCAACGTGCGCGAACTGGTCACCCTGGTGGATCGCGCCCTGCGGCAATGCAGTGCCGACCATCCCGCCGTCCTTCCCGAGGATGTGTTCTGGACGGAGCAACGGCGCGGTTTTCCCCGCTTTGATCTCTGGCGCTGGAGACCACGGCTGCGCTTCTGGATGCGGGCGCCGGCCCTCTGGAACGGTCTGCTTTTCGGGCTGGTGAGCTGGCTGTTCGTGTTGATCAACCTCTGGCTCTGGTTGGGGCCCCAGGATCACCTCCGCAATGGCGGCCTCAATCTTTTCTGGGCCTGGTGGTGGCCCCTGGTGCTGCTGAGCCATCCCCTCGTGGGCCGCCTCTGGTGCGCGATCTGTCCCTTCATGGTGTGGGGAGAGCTGGCGCAGCGTCTGGCCCGCCGTCTGGGCCACCAGCCCGCCCGCTGGCCTCGGGGCGACAGCGATCCCTGGGCGGCGCCCCCCTTGGCGGCAGGCTTTGCGGCGATTCTCCTCTGGGAAGCCCTCGGCGATCTGCCCGATTCCGGCTGGCAGAGCAGCGCCCTGTTGCTGCTGATCACTGCGGGGGCGGTGGTGGGGTCCTTGCGGTTTGAAAAGCGCTTCTGGTGCCGACACCTCTGCCCCGTGGGGGGAATGAATGGCCTGTTCGCCAAGCTGGCGATCAGCGAATTGCGCGCCCAGGCGGGCACCTGCGGCGGCAGCTGCACCTCCTACGCCTGCTTCAAGGGGGGGGCGGCGGAGGGGGAGGGTCTGGCCACGGCGGGATGCCCCCTGGGCACCCATCCGGCCCATCTGGCCGACAACCGCAACTGCGTGCTCTGTCTCACCTGTGTCCAGGCCTGCCCCCATCGTTCGGTGCAACTGCGGTTGCGCCCCCCCGCCGCCGATCTGCGGCGCGCCATGGATCCACCGGCCGGTGAGGTGGGGTTGATCCTCGTGCTCGCGGGGGGCGTCTGCCTGCATCAGTGGCAGCGGCTGCTCGGCGCCCTCCCCCTGGCGCCGCCCTCCCTGGTGGAGGGGCCCCTGTTGCCGCGTTTGGCCTGGGGGACGGCGGCCCTGGCCCTGCCCGCCGCCCTTTTCCTCCTTGTCCAAGCCCTGTGGCGTTGGCGTCGCGCTGGCGTGGTCGCAGCCGGGCGGGGAGAAGCCTCTCGCCCGCGGCTGGGCCTGTATGCCGGCTTGCCGCTCCTCTGGGCCCTGATGCTCGCCGACCATCTGCCGCTGGGCATGGCGGAGGCCGGGCGGCTCTTGCCGGTGAGCCTCGCGCCCTGGTCGGGGGAGCTGGCGAGCCGGCTCCCGGCGTGGAGCGCCGATTCCCATGTCATCGCCTTCTGCCAGACCAGCGTGATCGCGCTGGGCTTGGGCGGCACGGTGGTCTTGCTGCGCCGCCTGCTGCCGGGACCGCGTTGGCGGGGCCTTGCCCTGGCCGGGCTCGCCCTCGCCATGGCGGCGGCGGGTCGCTGGCTCGTGGCCTGTCCTTTCTAGGGGCGCCCGCACGCGCGGGCGATGTCCCCGGGGTCGTAGAGGGCGAGGGGTTTCTCTGCGGTGCTGTCCTGGAACGGGTGCCGTTTGGTGAGCGCGTGGGCGGCGCCGATGGAGTTGGCCAGCTCCAGGCGTGCCAACCCCCTGCTCTGCCGCCAAGCTTGACAGGCGGCAAGGGTGTCGAAGCCGGCGGCCTGGACCGCGCCCCACCAGCCCAGGGCCAGCAGCCACGGCAGGGCCTGAAGGCCCTTCAGGCCTCGGGCGGGCCAGGTTCCGGCCACCAGCCGAGGGGAATGGCGCACCTGGCGCCTTTGGCCGAGGTAGACCCAGGCCTGACGGCCATCGGCCAGCGGCAGCCAATGGCGCTGATACAGCCGCGGACACCCCTCGAAGGCATCCAGCGCCGGCAGCGTCTCCAGATCGACGGCGTAGAGCTCACCGGCAACCCGTCCTTCGGCGGCAATGGCCATCGGAAACGGTCCGAGGTCGTAGAGGCAGGCGCCCTCCAACCAGGCCTCACCGAGCCAGCGGGCTCCCTGGAGACGGGCGTGGTTGGGCTGACCGCGCTTCAGGGTTCCGTAAACGAACACAGGCGCTTCACCCTCCGCCAGACCATCCTCCCGAAGCCCCTCACCCCGCATCGGCCTTGCCCTCCAACCGCCAGGACACTTGGTGATAATGATCGCAATTGCCCACCGCCGATGACCATCGCCCTCCTGCTCGCCCTGCTCGGCTCCCTGGTTTTGATGGCCGTCATCGTGAAGCGCCTGGAGCGGGCCTGAGTCGTCTTCCCCTCATCCCTCGCCCGCCATGGCTCCTCTGTCTGACCTCTCGATCGCCCTGGCGTTCCCGTGGCCGCCCAGTGCCTATCTGTGGTTCAAATCTCTTCACATCGTCGGCGTGGTGGTGTGGTTTGCCGGTTTGTTCTATCTCGTGCGCCTGTTCATCTATCACCGGGAGGCCGATGACCTCGCCGAACCCACCCGCGAGGCGTTTCGCAGCCAGTACGCCCTGATGGAGCGCCGGCTGGCGAACATCATCACCACCCCCGGGATGGCGGTGGCGGTGGCCATGGCCCTGGGTCTGCTGAGCGTGCAGCCCGCTTGGCTGCACCAGGGCTGGATGCACGCCAAGTTGGCGGTGGTGGCCATTCTGCTGCTGTATCACGGCTTTTGTTATCGCCTGATGGGTCAACTTCGGGAGGGCACCTGTCGCTGGAGCGCCAAGCAACTGCGGGCCTTGAATGAACTGCCCACGCTGCTGCTCGTGGCCGCCGTGCTTCTGGTGGTGTTCAAGAACCAATTCCCCACCGCGTGGGCCACCTGGTTCCTGGTGGCCCTGGTGGTGGCGATGGCGGCGTCGATCCAGTTTTATGCCCGCTGGCGCCGGCTGCGCGCCGAGGCCCTTGCTCTCTCCTCCACCACCAGCCGTGCTTCGTCCTGAAGCCCAGATCCATCCCCTCACCAGGGTCCTGCGCCAGGTGGGGCCGACGAGCTGCCCGGGGCGCTTCAATTTCCATTGCCATACCCTCCGCAGTGATGGCAGCCTCCAGCCGGGGGATCTGGCCTCCCAGGCCGTGCGCCTCGGTCTGGAGCACCTGGCGATCACCGATCACCACAGCGACCAGGCCTTTGCCGAAGCTCAGGCCTGCTTTGCGAATCACGCCGCCGCTGGGGAGCGGGTTCCCCATCTCTGGCGCGGGGTGGAGATCAGCGCTCTGCTGGAGGGCTGCCTGGTGCATGTCCTGGCCCTGGGCTACGACGCGGCCGCGCCGTCCCTCCTCCCCTATCTGGGCGGAGAGGCCGTGGTGGGTCCGGCCTTGCGGGCGGAAGCGGTCTTGCGCGCCATCCAGGCCGCCGGCGGACTCGCCCTTTTGGCCCATCCCGCCCGCTACCGCCTGCCCCACCCGCGCCTGATCGCCGCCGCCGCCGCCGTCGGCTTTGACGGCGCGGAAGCCTGGTACGACTACGACATGCAGGGCCGCTGGGCGCCGACGCCGCTGGTCTGCGACGCGATCGCCGCCGATCTGCGCAATCGTGGCCTTTTGCTGAGTTGCGGCACCGACACCCATGGTCTGGAGCTCAACGGTCGCTAGGGTTTGCTGACGCATTCCGCTCAGCCTGATGGGTCTGTTCGATCGTCTGCTTGGAAACCGTGGCGCCGGCGCCTCCGGGAAACCGGAAGTGAAGGTGGCTGGCTCTGCCGCAGAAGCCAATCCGCAAAAGACCGACAACACCTTTTTCCTGGATGCTGACTCCTCCAGCACGCTGGGGGATGTGAACTTCATGCGGCGGTCCAACACGATCCGCCACACCTTCCCCGGCAATGCCGACAGTCCCGGCGAAAAGGAAATGGTGGCCGAGGTGGCGTCCATGGAGGCGCGTCTGGAGCGGATGACCCCTGGTCTGGCGGGCACCGCCACCGAGAGCGAGGCCGACGTCAACCTCACCGGGGGCATTCCCAAGCCGGTGAAGAAAACCTTCGCTCAGCAGATGTCTCCCTCCCAGTTGGCGGAGCGGCTCAAGGGATCGGCGGTCAGTGGCGTGAACACCCCCGGCGTCGCCGCCAATGCCCGCAAGGCCTCCCAGAAGGACGGGGACTCCAGCTCCAGCGCGGCGGCCAGCAAGCCGGGAGCCATTGATCCCTTCAAGGCCATGGCCAAGGATCTCAACAGCTGAGGGCCCCTTCCGGGCCTCAGCCCTGTTCGATGCGGGCCTCGCTGCTGAGAACCAACTGGCGCAGATGATCCAGTTGCTCCGCTGAGGCCCCGTCCCACAGGCCGCGATGGTGCGCTTCCAGCAGGCGCTCACCCATGTCCCTCAGGGCCCAGGGATTGGCCTGACGAAGGAAGGCCAGAAGCTCTCCCCGCAGCCAGCGATCGCAGATCGCTCCATAACTCCAATCCGGCACCCGCCCGGTGCTGGCGTCATAGGCAAACAGGTAGTCGAGGCTGGCGGCCAGCTCGAAGCCCCCCTTGTAGCCATGGCGCCGCATGCCCTCCAGCCAGCGCCCGTTGAGCAGCCTGGAGCGAATCACTTTGTCGAGCTCCTTCTCCAGACGGTGCACCCGAGGGCGCTGGGGGCGGGAATGATCCCCGAACCACAAGGCCGGCCGCTGTCCGCTGAGACGTTCCACCGCCGCGCTCAAGCCCCCCTGGAACTGGTAGTAGTCATCGGAATCCAGGAGGTCATGCTCGCGGTTGTCCTGGTTGTGAAGCACCACCTGGACGGCGGCGAGGCGTTGGACCAGGCCCTCCGAATCGGACACCGCCACCACATCCGCCGCAAGGTCCATGCCGGCGCTGTCGTAGCGCCAGCCGCTCCAGGCGAGGAAGGCGTCGGCCAGATCCTCCCGACCCTCCCACTGGCCACTGTCGATCAAGGCCTGCAGCCCGGCTCCATAGGCCCCGGGGGCCGATCCGTAGACGCGCCCCCAGGGCTCGCCAGCGCGGGAGCGGGCCGCGAGCGGATTGACGCTCGCCTCCTCCGGCAGGGCGGCCACCAGGCGGCAGGCCCGGTTGAACCAATGCACCAGCTGGGGAAAGGCGTCGCGAAACAACCCTGAAATCCGCAGCGTCACATCCACCCGAGGCCGACCCAGCGCTGACGCGGCGATCACCTCCACGTCCACCAGCCGACGGGTGGGCCCATCCCAGCGGGGGCGCACCCCCATCAGGGCGAGAGCCTGGGCGATGTCCTCGCCGCCGTTGCGCATCGTGGCTGTCCCCCAGACCGAGAGCGCCAGGGTGCGCAGGTCGTCGCCCTCCTCCATGCGGTGCTGGTCCAGCAGCTGTTCGGCGCTGCGTCGGCCCAGATCCCAGGCCGCCTCCGTGGGGAGGGCGCGCAGATCGACGCTGTAGAAATTTCGCCCCGTCGGCAACACCTCCGGCCGTCCGCGGGTGGGAGCGCCGGAGGGGCCGGCCTGGACGCGCCGGCCGGCCAGGCCCCGCAGCAGGCCTTCCCGCTCGGCGGGAGCGCAGGCCAGGAGGTTGGGCAGCAGGGTCTCCCGCAGCCAGCCCAGGCAGTCCCGCAGGGCGGGGCCTGGCGTCAATGGCGCTGAAGGGGTCTCCAGGCCGAGCTGCTGACGCACCAGGGCCAGCGCCTCCCGCTCCAACAGGGCCACCCCATCCCCGACGCGTCGGAGGGCGGCCCCGCCCGCGCCGGCCTCGTCGCTGGCGCCGTCCCGGTTCAGCCAGGGGCGCAGGCGGGATCGATCCGCAAGCGTCAAGGGGTCCTCCTCCGCCTGGCTCCAGGGATCCAGGTCGAGGCCCAGATCGCTTGCCAGAGCTTGGGTCAGTCCGGGTTGACCGCCCCGGGGACAGCGGGCCATCGCCAACAACAGCTCCGCCAGGTCATCCTCTCGCGGCCGCTGGCCGTAGATGTGCAGCCCGAGGCGGATCTGCGCTTCCTTGAGCTCGCAGAGGTAGCCGTCCGCCGCCTCCAGCCGGGCGTCCAGCGAATCCTCGGCCCCGGCCCCCGTCAGTGGTCCGCGCGCGGGCGCGGGCGCGAGCGCGGGCAGGCGGAGGGTCTCCAGGGCGGCCTCCAGGCGCGTCCGCAGAGCACCCACCCGCTCGCTGCCCAGGTCACGGGCCAGCCAGTATTCATCGAGCAAGGCCTCCAGGCCCGCCAGCTCCCTCTCCAAGCCCGCCCGCCCCAGGGGCGGTGTGAGGTGATCGAGGATCACAGCCTGGGAGCGCCGCTTGGCCTGGCTGCCCTCGCCGGGGTCATTGACGATGAAGGGATAGAGATGGGGCATCGGCCCCAGGGCCCATTCCGGGAAGCAGGCGTCGCTGAGACCCACCCCTTTTCCCGGCAGCCACTCGAGGTTGCCGTGCTTTCCCAGGTGCACGACCGCGTGGGCGCGGTGCGCCTCGCGAATCCAGAGGTAGTGGGCCAGATAGGCGTGGGTGGGGGGCAGATCGGGGCTGTGGTAAGTGCGGCTCGGATCCCGTTCGTAGCCGCGGCTCGGCTGGATCAGGAGAGCGACGGCCCCGAAGCGCAAGCCGCGAATCGGGAAGACCAGGCCGTCGGCCCCCCGCTCCAGGCCGGCATCCCGCTCCGGCGGGCCCCACACCGCTTCCAGGGTCTTGCGGCCCGTCTCCGGCAGCGCCGCGTACCAGGCCAGATACGTGGCCAGGGGCAGGCCCGCCATGGCCGGCCGATGGTCGCTTTCCGGGTCATTCGTGCGCCCCCCCAACAGGGCGCCCATCAGCGCCTCCGCGTCCGCGGGCCGTCCCGCCGCGCCCAGGTCGACCCCCTCCTCCGCCAGGGCCTGGAGCAGGATCACGGCGCTGGCCGGGGGGTCCAGCCCCACCCCGTTGGCCAGCCGGCCATCGCGGGTGGGGTAGTTGGCCAGCACCAGGGCGAGGCGCCGCTCGCTCGCCGGCGTTTGACGCAGGGCCACCCAGCGGGCGGCCAGCTCCACCACCCAGGCCAGCCGCGAGCGATCGGGCTGGAGCGTCGTCAAACCCTCCGCTGCGGGCAGGCCATCGGCAGGGGCGGGAACGCGCTCGCGGAAGGCGCCGACGCGGGTGGTGAGGCGGCCATCCAGCTCCGGCAGGGCCACCTGCAGGCTCAGATCCTGAGGACCGAGACCCGAAGAGCCGCGCTGCCAGCGCTCCCGGGACCCGCCGCTGGTGAGCAGTTGCAACACGGGCACGTCCAGGCGGTCCCAGAGCGGCGCGCCCAGCCCCGCCTCCGCGAAGGACACCGAGGCGAAGGCGGTGGCGCAGATCACCACCTGCACACCCTCCTTTTGAAACCAGTCGCCCACCCCCGCCTGCACTGCGGGGTCCCGCAGCCCGCTCACCCAGAGGGCCCGCGGGCAGAGCCCCCGCTGCCGGAGGGCGGCCAGCAAGGCCTCCATCAGGGCCAGGTCGCCCGCCTGGCGCAGGGCTCGATAGATCACCACCCCCACCCGGGGGCCGGGATCATCGCGCCAATCCTCCGGCAGGGGATCGGCCTCGGCGACGGGGCTCGGAGGCGCGGGCATGACCCCCTCCACAAGCCGCTCCAACGCCTCCACCACCAGGGTCAGGTTGGCGCCGCCGCCGACGCGACAACAGCGGGCCAGAGCCACGGCCAGCGGCGGGGGCACGCTGCCCAGGGAGGCCAGGATCGCCTCCTCCTCCGGGGTGCCGGCCAGGATCAGCAGCTGGCGATTCGGCCCGTTGCGCTGCCAGTGGCGCACCTGCTCCAGGCCGTAGCTCCAATGCCCCCGCCCCCCGAGCAACCGCACCAGCAGCACCGTTGTGGACGCCAGGTTGTCGCGGATGTAGTGATCGATCGCCGCCGGGTGCGTCAGCGCGTCCAGCGGCACCCCCCGCAGGCTGGCGGCAAGAGGGGAGGGTCGCTGGCGCAGCACGGCCTCCAGGGCCAGCAGGTCGGTGGGGGCGCTGCTGAGCACCACCACCGTCGCAGGTGGATGGCTGAGGAAGGTCGCTCCCTCTCCGTCAAGGTCTCCGGGGTTGGCGGTGGTGGCCAGACGATGCATACGCCCATCTTGCTGGCCGCGGTGAGAAGATCGGGCCAACTTGACTGGCCCGATGCACCAGTTTCTTCCGTTCGCCTGGTTTGGCGGCAAGTGCGTGCCTTTCGCCGAAGCGACCCTGTCCGTCGCCACCCACGCCCTCCACTACGGCACGGGAGCCTTTGGTGGCATGCGCGGGCTGCCCAATCCGGAGGACCCCTCCGAAGTGCTCCTGTTTCGCTCGGAACGCCATGCCCGCCGCCTGAGCCAAAGCGCCAGGCTGCTGCTCACGGATCTGAGCGAGGAGACCATCCTGGGGGCCATCCGGTCGTTCATCGAGGCCAACCGCCCCGCCAAGCCCTTCTACATGAGACCGTTTGTTTATACCAGCGGCCTTGGCATCTCCCCAAGACTCCATGACGTTGTCACCGATTTTCTCATCTATGGCATTGAGATGGGTGACTACCTCTCTCCGGAAGGGGTCTCTTGTCGCATCAGCAGTTGGACGCGTCAGGAAGATCGTTCTCTACCCTTGCGCGGGAAGATCAGCGGGGCTTACATCACGAGCTCATTGGCCAAAACCGAAGCTGTGAAAAGCGGCTTCGACGAGGCGTTGTTGCTCAACAGCCGAGGCAAGGTGAGCGAAGCGAGCGGGATGAACCTGTTCATCGTGCGCGATGGCCATCTGATCACACCGGGTGTGGATCAAGACATTTTGGAAGGGATCACGCGGGCGAGCATTCTGGAGTTGGCTCCAGCCATGGGAATCCCCGTGATCGAAAGAGCCGTTGACAAAAGCGAGTTGTTCATCGCCGATGAAGTTTTTCTCAGCGGCACCGCGGCGCGCATCACGCCCGTGCGCTGCGTCGAAACCACGGAACTGCCAACCCATCGTCCTGTGATGGAACGGCTGAGAGATCGGATCACGGCAATCACGGAAGGGCGCGATCCGAGGTATGAACATTGGGTGACTCGTATCAGGATTCCGGGGTGATGCTGGCCTCTTCAACGCCAACGCGGCAAGCGCAGCGGCTGGGTTTTCTGGAGCGGCTGCACAGCCCGGAGCGGCCCGTTCTGGTTTTTGACGGGGCCACGGGCACGTCTCTCCAGCTGCTGAATCTCACCGCGGAGGACTTTGGCGGGTTGGCCCTCGAGGGCTGCAATGAAAACCTCGTCTTCACGCGACCGGATGCGGTGCGGACCGTCCATCGCCAGTTTTTGGAAGCCGGCTGTGATGTGATCGAGACCGACACCTTCGGCGCCACGTCGATCGTGTTGGCGGAATATGGACTGGAAGATCAGGCCTTTGCCTTCAACCAACGGGCCGCGGAGCTGGCCCGCGAGATGGCGGATGCCTGGAGCACTCCGGAGAAGCCCCGTTTCGTGGCGGGCTCCCTCGGTCCGACCACCAAGCTCCCCACCTTGGGCCACATCGACTTCGACGTTCTGAAGGCGTCGTTCCAGGAGCAAGCGGAAGGCTTGCTGGCTGGCGATGTGGATCTGTTCATCGTCGAGACCTGCCAGGACGTCCTCCAGATCAAGGCGGCGCTGATGGGCATTGAGGCGGCGTTCGCCAAGGTGGGCCGGCGCCTTCCCCTGATGGTGTCCGTGACGATGGAAACCACGGGCACGATGCTTGTCGGATCGGACATCGCGGCGGTGGTGGCCATCCTGGAGCCCTTCCCGATCGATGTGCTGGGCCTGAACTGCGCCACGGGTCCGGAGCAGATGAAAGAGCACATTCGCTATCTCAGCGCCCACAGTCCTTTTGTGGTCAGCTGCATTCCCAATGCCGGGCTGCCCTAGAATGTCGGTGGGGTGGCCCACTACCGGATGACGCCGGTGGAGTTGAAAATGCAGCTGATGCACTTTGTCGAGGATCTCGGCGTGCAGGTCATCGGCGGTTGCTGCGGCACCACCCCCGCCCACATCGCCGCCCTCGTGGAGATCAGCCAGACGTTGAAGCCCGCCCTGCGGTCCGTGCGGGACGGTGCCGCCACCCCACAGGCCGACGGACCGCGTCCAGCGTTTCACTACGAACCGGCGGCGGCCTCCATTTATGGGGTGACGCCCTATCACCAGGACCAATCGTTTCTGATCATCGGCGAACGGCTCAACGCCAGCGGCTCTAAGAAGGTGCGTGAGCTCCTGAACGCGGAAGACTGGGATGGGTTGGTGGCGGTCGGCCGTGAACAGGTGAAGGAAAATGCCCATGTGCTCGACGTCAATGTGGATTATGTCGGCAGAGATGGGGAGAAGGATATGCATGCGTTGGTCAGCCGCTTGGTGACCAACGTCAATTTGCCATTGATGCTGGATTCAACAGAATGGCAAAAGATGGAAGCGGGCCTGAAAGTGGCCGGTGGCAAATGCATCCTCAACTCCACAAACTACGAAGATGGCGATGAGCGCTTCTTCAAAGTGTTATCGCTTGCGCGCGACTACGGAGCTGGAGTCGTCGTCGGCACGATCGATGAGGAGGGCATGGCCCGCACAGCGGAGCGCAAATTTGCCATCGCTCAGCGGGCTTACCGCGACGCCCTGGAATACGGCCTGCCACCGCGTGAAATCTTTTATGACCCCCTGGCTCTACCAATCTCCACAGGGATCGAGGAGGATCGCGGCAATGCCCAAGCTACGATTGAAGCCATCCGACGGATCCGGGAGACCTTCCCCGATGTGCACATTGTTCTTGGTGTCAGCAATGTGAGTTTTGGCCTCTCGCCCGCGGCGCGCATCGTTCTGAACTCTGTTTTTCTTCACGACTGTTGTGAAGCGGGCATGGATGCCGCCATCATCAGTCCAGCCAAAATCCTCCCGCTGGCCAAGATCACGATCGAGCATCAGGATGTCTGCAGAGATCTGATTTACGACCGGCGACGTTTCGAGGGGGTAATCTGCACCTACGATCCCCTCACCGTGCTCACCACCTTGTTTGAGGGTGTGAGCGCAAAAGATGCTCGCGCTTCGGGCCCCTCTCTGGCGGATCTTCCCATTGAAGAGCGGCTGAAGCAGCACATCATTGATGGCGAGCGCATCGGCCTGGATCAGGCCCTCGATGAAGCTCTCCAGACTTATCCGCCTCTTCAGATCATCAACAGATTCTTGTTGGATGGCATGAAAGTTGTGGGCGATCTCTTCGGGGCGGGTCAGATGCAACTGCCGTTTGTGTTGCAAAGCGCGGAAACCATGAAGTCGGCTGTAGCTCATTTGGAGCCCCACATGGAAAAAGTGGAGAATGACCAATCCAGTAAAGGCAAGCTTTTGATCGCCACCGTGAAGGGAGATGTGCACGACATTGGCAAGAATCTTGTTGACATTATCCTCACCAATAATGGTTATCAGGTGATCAACCTCGGCATCAAGCAAACCGTGGAAGCGATTGTTGATGCCCAGGAGAAGCATCAGGCTGACTGCATCGCCATGAGTGGTCTGCTGGTCAAATCCACGGCGTTCATGAAAGACAACCTGCAAACCTTCAACGAGGTGGGCATTCGCGTCCCGGTGATTCTCGGCGGGGCGGCGCTCACGCCCCGTTTCGTGCACGGCGACTGCCGGGCTGTGTATGAGGGGCAGGTGATGTACGGCAGAGACGCCTTTGCCGACCTCCGTTTCATGGATGCCTTGATGGAGGCGAAAGCCGCCAACCGTTGGGATGATCGCCAGGGTTTTCTGGATGGACCGCCGGAAGGGTTGGCCTGGGGCGAGACGCCAGCCTCAGCCGTTCCCGAAGCCTCGCCCCCCGCGGATTCCGCAGAGGCCTCCAACCCCGGGGTTGACGCTGCCGCAGGGGGAGGCGGCGGTGGATCTCACCCATCGCTCTGAGGCTGTCCCCGAGGAGCCGGCCCTGACGCCCCCATTCTGGGGAAGTCAACTGTTGCGAGAAGAGGAGATCGACCTGGAGAAGGTGATGACCTACCTCGATCGCAACGCCCTCTTTGCCGGCCAATGGCAACTGCGCAAAAGCCAGGAGCAATCGCGCGAGGCCTACGAGGAGATGCTCCAAGCCAAAGCCGAACCAGTGCTTCGGCACTGGTTGCAGCGCTGCCTGGAGGAGCGGCTGCTGACGCCGCGAGTGGCCTACGGCTAT
>VGQX01000036.1 GCA_016882305.1 Cyanobacteria bacterium K_Offshore_surface_m2_239 | reverse complement strand
TGCCCGCCCGCCACCAGATACAACGCCCGCCGCACCAGGTAGGGATGGCCGTGCAGCAGCTCCATCAGCTGGGCCAGCGGCCCCGGAGCCAGGGGGGCGCCATGGCGCTGGTTGAGCTCCGCCACCTGCTCGGCGCTGAAATCATCGAGCGGGATCACCTCGCCCACGTTGAAGGGCGATTGGTTGAGGTTGGCGATCAGGTGATAGGGCTCGGTGGCGGTGACCAACGCCAGATCCAGCTGCTTCCAGGGCCGAAACAGGGGCACCGGTGAGGCGCGGTTGTTGTGCCAGCCCCGCAGCATCGCGAAGAAATCGGAGCGATACTCGGCCTCAAACAGCCGGTCCACCTCATCCATCGCCAGCAGCAGCGGCCGGTTCAACGGCTTGAGCACCTGGTTCTGCACATAGCGCGTGGCCAGCTGGTTGTTGCCTCCGCCGGTTGCCCAGGCGTCGGCCGTGCCATCGGGCAGGCCCAGAGCCTCAGCGATCGCCTGGCAAAACTGGGGATAGAAGCGGTCGGCCTCCATCAGCACCTCCTGGTCGAATTGCTGCAGGTCGAGATACACCGGCTCGCGGCCCGCCGCTTGCGCCTGGTGGATCACCCGCATCAGCAGCGAGCTCTTGCCCATCTGCCGCGGCCCCTTGATCGTGATCGTCACCCCCTGGCGCTCCAGGGCCCGCCGCGCCACCCCATCACCGTCGCGTTCGATGTAGAAGCGCGATTCGGCGTCCATCGTGCCCTCCGCCGGCTCCAGCGGCGCCACCGGCGCCTGGGGGCTCGGGGGGGGCAAACCGCCGGAGGACGCCCCTGCCCTTGAGGCGGGAGGCGGGGGGACGTGGCTGGCTGGATTGGCGGAGGCCTCCAAGGTGAGGTCTTCTCCAGCCAACGCCCGCTCCAGCTCGGCGAGGAGCCGTGGCGTATCGGCCGGCTCGTTCCATCGCGCCCAGTTCAACGGGTTGAGGTAGGCGCCGAGGGAATAGGGAAGCCTCTCCTCAAAGGCCAGCCGCACCGGCAGGAGGCGCGGGCGGCCCTGCTCGTTGTGCAGCCGCTGGGCGGTTTCCACCTCGCCCACCACCATCTCACTGCCCACGGAGGCGGCGGAGAGCAGCAGGAGCAACACATCCGCTCGGCGCAATTCCTCATCAATTCGCTTGGCCCAGGGGGTGCCCACCGCCATGGTTTGGTCGATGAACACACTGTGGCACTGGCTCAGGTGGGCATACAAGTCCAAGGCCAGAGGCTCATCTGGGCTCACACCCCGTCTGTAGCTGATGAAGATATGCATCTCAGCCGCTTGTGGATGCAGAAATACTATTGGCAATCAGGACAGGGATTCGGCGATCCATCAGCTTGATGTACTGAAATGCTTGAACCATATTCTGTAGAACTTATGATCATCACTTCACACCTTAACGAGGAACGTCGGCGCTGGTCAAGGTGGCGCTGTGGTCGGTGTCCCGGTTGGTCGGCTCCTTCGTTCCCTCCTCCGCGCCTCGTTCGCACCCTCCTCCGCGCCCTCCTTCGCGGGATCGCCAGCGCTCGCCTCGCGCGCAGAACGACCCAGATCACCAGGTTGCGGGAACGGGGACGACTTTGCGCTGGCTGGGGACCGGCTTGGAGCTGGCTGGGGGCTGGCCACTGGTGGCGGTGCGCAGGGAGCAACGGCTGGGGGAAGATCGCTGCCCGCGCCATAATCTTTGCGTCGAGGCTGAACTCTGTGACGGATCAAGCCCCCCGTCGTCACACGGGCGGCCCTCGCGGCTTTCACCCAGGGGCTGGTGGAGCGGTTGGCCCCGCAGCAGGTGATCCTCTTTGGCTCCCTGGCCCGTGGCGAGACGCGCCGGGATTCCGATGCCGACCTCCTGGTCGTCATGCCCTTTGAAGGGCCCACGCGGGAGACTGTCCAACAGATGCTGACATCGTGCACGCCAGACTGTCCCTTGGATCTGCATTTGCGGCGGCCGGACGAGCTCAACCCGCGTTATCAGTGGGGGTATTCTTACCTCTGTGCGGCGCTGGATCATGGCGAGCGGCTGCATGGCCAGGCCCTCCATGGCCTGTCGGGCGATGGCATCCCAAAGCATTGGCCCTGTGGCACAGCCAGCGACCCCGCCATCCACTCCGAGCCGGCCCGCAATCCGGTGGTGGACAAATGGGTCGCCCGTGCCGAACGCCATTGGCGGTTGGCGGAGCTGTTGCCGGATCTGCCCCCCGGCTATTTGTGTGGTGTGTTTCAGGTGCAGCGATGCCTGGAGACCTACCTGCGCGCCGCCTTGATCGCTCAGGGTGTGCCCTGTCGCAAGTGCAGGGATCTGCTGACGCTGAGCGACAGGTTGCGTGTTCCGATCCCCGGCTGGCAAGCCGATGCCGAAACGCTCAACTCCCTCAGCGCGGCGGCCCTGGCCTACCTCGATCCCGGCGCAGGCGATCCCGAACCCAGTCATCAGGACACCACCCGGGCCCTCGCCGAGGCCAGCCCGCTGCGCGATGGTTTGCGGCGTTGGTTCGCAACCCTTCCTGCGGCTCGACTGGTTCAGAAACAGGGAAGCCCCCCATCGGCCGATTGCACCCGTCCCTGCCGCTAAAATCGATCATTTCAATGGGGTTCTGCAGCCTGGCCAGAGCGCCACAGCCAGCATCAGCACCTCTACGGCGCGCAATAGCGTCAGCGATGGAGTCACCCCCTGGCCGGTATGCGAATTCCTCTCCGACTCATCACTCCACCCCTTGTGTCTCAAACCGCTATAACCTGCCAGTGGCTGTGGCCATTCGCACTCCTCCCCTCCACCATGTCGGCCGAGGTTCTCGATGCCAAGTGGATCGACTCCGAAGTGGCCAATGATGATTCTTCCTGTACCTCATCCTTGCTCCAACCTTGGATCATGCCAGCCACTGGAATGGCCAGGAACACGCCAAGCCGACCAGCCAGACGCTCACTCTCAAAAAGATCATCCCAACCTGCGCACGGGTGAGTCCAACAACACTATCGTGATCACGGGCCCCTGCCTCAGACCAGCCGTGAGCCGCTGGCCCGCTTCCGTTGCTGCGGATCAAACACCGCCGCAATCGTGCGAATCAACCAGCGGCCCTCCGGGGTCACCCGCAGGCGGTAGCACGGCCCATCACTCTCCAGCTCCACCAGACCATCCGCCGCCAGGTCTTGCAGTTGATTCCATTCGCTGGCGTAGCGGCCGGCATCGACGTTTGCCCCAAAACTGCACATGACCTGGCGAATCAGAGCCCGACGTTCGATCAGATCCGGATCGTGCACCTCCACCCCTCGCTCCACCGGCAGCTGGCCCCGCTCCAGGGCAGCGACGTAATCCCGCAGGCTGCGGTGGTTCTGGCAGAGCAGATGGGGGAACTGGCTGATGGCCGTAGGGCCGACCCCCAGCAGATCCCATTCCGCACCGGTCGTGTAACCCTGGAAGTTGCGATGCAGCCTCCCTCCTCGCGCCGCCGACGCCAGGCTGTCGCCAGCCAGGGCGTAGTGGTCCATGCCGATGGCCTCATAGCCGTCGCCGCAGAGCAGCTGCTGGGCATCGTTCAGCATGGTGAGACGATCGATCTGGCTGGGTAGATCCGTGGCCACGATGCGCCGTTGCAAGGGCAACTGCTCCGGCAGGTAGGCAAAGCTGAACAGGGCGATGCGATCGGGCCGTAACGCCTGCACCAGGGCAAGGGTACGGCGGAAGCGCTCGGGGGTCTGCAAAGGCAGCCCGCAGATCAGATCCACATTGATGCTGTTGAATTCCGCCTGCCGCAGCCACTCCATGGCCCGGCCGATCTGCTCCACGGGAACCACTCGGTTCACCGCCCGTTGCACATCGGGGTCGACATCCTGAATTCCGAAACTGACGCGGTTGAATCCCAACTGTCGCAACTGCAGCGCCCCCTCGCGGCTGAGCAGCTCGGGGTTCAGTTCGATCGACGCCTCCAGATCTGGCTCCAGGTCGAAGTGACTCTCGATCAGCTGCCAGAGTTGCGCCGTTTCTGGTGCGCAGAGGTAATTGGGGGTGCCGCCCCCCCAATGCAGCTGGGCCAGACGCCGCCGCCGGCCCAGAGCGCCCTGCACCAGCGCCAACTCTCGGGCCAGGGAGGCCAGGTAAGGCTCCACCACGGTGGAACCCAGCTGGGTGGTGATGCGATTGCAGCCGCAGTACCAGCAGACATGCCGACAGAACGGCACATGCACGTAGAGCGACAACGGTTCTTGATTGCGCTGGACCAACTGGCTGCGCAACTGAGCCTCCCCCACACCACCGTGAAAAGCGGCGGCGGTCGGATAGCTGGTGTAACGAGGCACTGGCTGGTCGTACTTGAGCAGCAGATCAAGGGGGCTGGAGCGGGTGGGGTTGGCTTTCATGGCGGGGGCGGGGGTTGGGTTGGGGCGCAGTGACACAGCTCAGGTTTGACTCAGGTGATGGCCTCCAGCTCCGCCAACAGGCGCTGGGTGGCGATGAAGGCCCGCTCCGTCTCCTCCAACAGCTCCTCTTCTTCGACCGATGAGAGGGTCATGGCTTCGTAGCCGTTGTGCAGGGCCTGCTTGAGGGCCGCGCTGGTCTCGGGAAACACCCAGAAAATGAGGGGCGGAATACCCCGTGCCTCCAAAATGGCGTTGGCTTGCTGCGCCAGTCGCTGACCGCCTGAAAGATCCCCCCCGTAACGTACGTACACATGTGCCATCAGCCGATGGGGAGCCTTTTGGGCAAGCGCGTGCAATCGCTCCACCCAGATGGCGGCGGCAGCTGAGGGAGGTGTGGCAGGCAGGGCCGCCAGTACCGCTAGATCGTGGTCCAGAGCAGCGCTGCGAGCCAGGGCATTCCAGGGGAGCCCTTCGGCTCCGAGGGCGGAGGCCAGCGCCGGCGCTTGCTGTTCCAACAGGGCGTAGGCAGGTGCGAGGGCACGGATCAGGGCCGCCAGCTGCAGTGGCCGTGCCCGCCCCTCCAATAGGGCAAGGGAGAAGGCCATCCCCTCCGCCTGGTGATGGGCTTTGCCGATGCGGGCATGCAGCCGACGCACCCGCGGACCGAAGCCATGGCGCATCTGAGCTTCGGCCACACCGGCATGGCTGGAGATGGAAGCGGGTTCTGCCGCTGAAGCCTGCGAGGGGAGGGACGCCATCGGAATTGCCGCCAGGGACGGGTGAAACGACGAAAATGCTACAACAGTGACGTTGTATCGTGATTCTGGTGATGGCGAGCGGTGATGCATGAACGCCGCTCGCGCCGGCACGCCGCCAACAGCGTTCTGTGGGGCTTCTCGTCTGCTGGGATGCGTTGGCTGGGCCGCCTGGCTGCAGCGAGACCTGGGGAGGCTGCTCAGCCATGAGCAGACGCTGGTGTGCGGTCTCGAACAGCTGGCTCTGGCGCTGCCGGCGGATGGTGGAATACCGATCGTGCGCATGTCGTCGGCAAGGGCCTGCAGCTTTGAGATCCATGACGCCTGGTTTCCTTAAGCAGGAATGGGGTGATTCAGGGCACGTTGGGCCTCCTGCCAGGTGGCTGCTCTGTCGATGTCGGTGCAGTCGTCAAACCATGGGCCGCCGAGCGTGTAATGAAGGATGCGGGCGTCATCAGGCACGTCCTGAACGCCAACAAGCACATTCCACTGAGGCGGAAGAGAACCAATATCGCTGTCTTAAAGCCAGCTCATCTGATGTAGATACAGACCTGATGCGGTATTAACCAACTCGGGTGCAAGCATCCGGCAACGCGAGCAATTAAACAAGATCACCGAAGACCAGTTCTTGCGTGCATAGGGTGTCTGGGGTTCTCCTTGAAATTTGCGGCCCGCTTGGCAACTGTGCTGGTGCTGTACGACCTGTACTGCATAGCGATCATCTCGCAGAGACCACAGCTCTGAAAGATCGCCAAGGCAGAGCATGTCGGCGTCGATGAACAGAGCCCAGCCCGTGTAGTCGCACATCCAGGGCACGAGAAAACGACTGAAGGAGAAGTCGGTGCTCTGCAGAGGATGCCGAGGCCTCGTGTAAACCCCCTTTAGCTGCGACTGCCTAACCTGGGCAATCTGCACAGGCTTGCTTGCGTGGAGTTGAATGGAATGTGTCAACACGTTAACAGCAACGTCTTCACGCGAGTCGAATCCAATGAAGACGCGCATGGGTTCAAAAGTGGTCATCAAAATCGATGCAGTTGGAGTGCAGCATGAACATTGACGTGCCCCAGCGTCGCTTCAACTGCAGGGGCACTACGGCGATTCCGCGTTTGGGATGGAGTGGTGGCGCCGCAGGCAAAGCCATCATGCCTTCCCCTCGGCGCTGGCCTGCATCGGCTGCAGAAAATGGCGCAGCAACAACCAGCCGAACCGGGCGTTCAGCCCCATCCGTTTCAGCGGCTGGCCAGCGCAGTCCTTCAACTGGCGGTAGGTATCCACCAGCTGATCGCGAAGCTGGAAGTAGCGTGAGCCATCCAGTACGAAGACCACCGGAAAGGCACGGCGGGCGGTGCGGTTGGTCTGGCGCATCACATCCTCATCAAAGCGATTCGGGTCCATCCCCAGCAGGCGGTAGAAGTCGCCGCGCTCACATACCGTGAGGCTGTGGGTGAGAAACACACTCCACAGGAAGAAGCGGCTCAGGAGCCGACCGCGCAGGCCGGTGTTGAGGCCCGGCCAGCAGCGGATCAGCATGTTGATGATGTCGCCATGGCGGTTTTCGTCCTGACACCAGGGCTCAAAGAAATCGAACAAGGGCGCAAAGGTGTTCTGCGGCTGCGCCTTCAGGTGGCGATCGATGAGGATGTAGCGCCAGTAGCCGATTTTTTCAGACAAATACACTGAATAGAGAACCCAGTCCAGGGGAAACCAGGTGATCGGCCGCTTGGCGCTGAGCGAGGGCAGGTCGATCTCAATACCCTCCGCTACAAGAGCACGGTTGAGAAAACCGGCATGGCGCGCCTCGTCCCGGGCCATCAGGTTGAACAGACGGCTCAGCTCTGGTCGCTGGGCTTTCTGTAATTGAAGGGAGAGCCCTTTGAATAGCAGAAACCCTGAGAACTCCGATATGCATGAGCGCACCAGATCACTCTCATAGGCGACCTTTTGATCAGGGCTGAGTCTACGCAGGCGCTCCAAAGGAGCTCTGCGGTCGAAGTGATCGCGGTTGTAGTCCGCCTCCATTTCGGCGAGCATCGCCTCGAAGGCGGGGCGCTGGCTTTCAAGGTCGGTACGGGCTGCCTTGCCGATCTCCGTCGTGTAGAAGCGTGGAGTCAGCAGGTCTTCCCGCAGATGCAGGGCCGGGGCTGGGCGGGTCATGGCTGATCGGCCTCATGCCGCAGCCGCGGTTCCTGCTGCTGCGACGCGAGACGGTCGTGTTGATGCTCGGGCAGGTGTTGCTGATCAGACCAGCGGCGGGGCCAGGGCGGCGCGGCGGCGGCCAGGACGACAGCCATCAGAGACCTCCAGAGAGCAGATGCACAAAACTATACAACACCATCGTGATAACACTGCGTCAAGCCTCCGCGGGGTTGGGCTAGGCTTGGACCGACGTTCAGGGGTCCTGCGCAGCCCCGCCGCCGCCATGGAGCATCTGGCCGAATACTTCAAGGTCTTTTCCGAGCCCAACAGGCTGGCGGTACTCGTGGCTCTTCGCGGTGGCGCCCTCAACGTCACCGCCGTGGTTGAGCGCACCGGGCTCAGCCAGGCCTTGGTGTCGAAACATCTGAAGTTGCTCACCATCGCGGGGGTGGTGCAGCGGCGCCCCGAGGGATCGCTGGTCTACTACGACGTGCTCGACAAGGGCGTGTTCAAGCTGATGGCACAGGCCGAGAAGCTGATGCTTGCCTCCCGCCGCCAACAACTCGACGCCCTGGCCGCGATCCTCTGAAGCCGATGGATGCTGTGCCCTGCACTCTGGAGCAGCTGCGGGTGGCGCTGGCGGCCGGCGAACGCCATCTTCCCGGCCTGCGGCTGGGGGGTGTTGATGGGCTGGATCTCGACCTTTCCGGCTGCAATCTGCAGGGAAGCTGCTTCAAGAAGGCGCGCTTCGGCCACGCCCGCCTCTGCGACGCCCAGGTGCGGGGCAGCTCCTTTCAACAGGCCCTGCTGTGGGGGGCTGACCTTTCCAATCTGCGGGCTGAGCAGTCGTTCTGGCATGAAGCCGACCTCTCCGCCGCGCGCCTGCAGGGGGCCCGGTTCGATGGGGCGCTGCTGCACCGCTGCTGCCTGCGGGGTGTGTTGGCCGCCGGCAGCCGTTGGCGCCAGGCGCGGCTGGTGGAGGCGGACTTCCGCTCCGGCCTCGACCAGCTCACCGACCTTGGCATGGCGGATTTTCAAGCCGCCGACCTCAGCTTTGCCCAGCTGGAGGGGGCCAATCTGCCTGGGGCCAATTTGCGGGGCAGCTGCCTCTACGGGGCCAACCTGAGGCGCTGCGACCTGCGCCAGGCCGATCTCCGCCATTGCGATCTGCGCGACACCCAGCTGGAGGGGGCCAGGTTCGAGGATGCGAGGCTGGAAGGAGCCCAGCTACCTGCGGGCGTCTTTTAAGGCGATCTGGCGGATCGCAGACCATCCCGTTGTGGTGACGAGAAGGGATGCGACAGCAGCGGGTGCCGACGACCTGGCGCGGCGGAAGGGCTGGGCGCCGAAGGTGGGCTCAATGGCAGGTGACCTTCGGGGAACTGACGCGCGAGGAGTGGGTCCAGTGCTCAGCGGTGAGTGGTCCGCCCCGACCTCACCAGCTTCCGCCGCCACGCTGATGCGGGCGAACAGATCACGGCTCTCGGCATCGAGGTTGACCACCTCCATGGCGCTGCCGCCGAGCCTGAGCCGGCGATTCAGCTGATCGAGGGCTGCTGACGGCGATCACCTTGGCCACCTTGCGGCTGAACAGCAGGCCCGCCAGGGTCACAGCCGCGACCAGCCCCGGCGATGCCCGAGAAGGCGAACGCCTCCGCCATCATCGCGAAGGCCACCACCGGGCTCGAGAGGATGTCGCGATGGCGTGTGACCCACCACTTCTTGATGGATGAGCCTGCGGAGTTGGAACGACTGGCTTTCAATGGATTGAACAAGGCATCGTCAGGCCTTTAACCCGGGCCTGTCGTGCTGATGGCGCGGTTGGCATGACGCATGCGGGCCTTCGGGTGTTGCCCGGTGCCGCTCAGGACTCAGCGCGTCAGATCAAAGCGATCCGCATCCATCACCTTCACCCAGGCGCTGACGAAGTCGCAGACGAAACGTTCTGCGCCGTCGCTCTGGGCATACACCTCGGCGATGGCTCGCAGCTGGGAGTTGGAGCCGAACACCAGGTCCACCCGGCTGCGGCTCCAGCGCAGCTCGCCGCTGCGGCGGTCGCGCCCCTCGAACAGCTCGCCGTGCTCATCCACCGGCGCCCAGGTGGTAGCCATGTCGAGCAGATTCACAAAGAAATCGTTGCTCAGCACGCCCGGCCGCTCGGTGAGCACCCCGTGTCGGCTGCCGCCCGCGCTGGCCCCGAGCACTCTCAGGCCTCCCACCAGCACCGTCATCTCCGGCGCGCTCAGCCCAAGCAGCTGGGCCCGGTCCACCAGCAGGTGCTCAGCCGCGACGCTCATCGGCCCCTTCTGCCAGTTGCGGAAGCCATCGGCCTGGGGCTCCATCACCGCAAACGATGCCGCATCGGTCTGCGCCTGGCTGGCATCCATGCGGCCGGGGTTGAACGGCACCTCCAGCGCCTGACCGACAGCGGCGGCGGCCTGCTCGACACCCACGCCGCCGGCCAGCACGATCAGATCGGCCAGCGACACCCGCACGCCAGCGCCGCGCGAAGCGTTGAACGCCCGCTGGATGCCCTCCAGCACGCCCAGCACCCGCCGCAGTTGCTCCGGCTGGTTCACGGACCAATCCTTCTGGGGCGTCAACCGCACCCGGGCCCCGTTAGCGCCGCCGCGCTTGTCGGAACCGCGGAACGTGGAGGCCGAGGCCCAGGCGGTGCTCACCAGCTCGGCCACGCTCAGCCCGGAAGCGGCCACACGCTCCTTGAGGTCGGCGATGGCGGCCCCATCCACCAGCGGGTGATCCACCGCCGGGATCGGGTCCTGCCAGAGCAGCTCCTCGGCCGGCACCTCGGGGCCGAGGTAGAGGCACTTCGGCCCCATGTCGCGGAGGGTGAGCTTGAACCAGGCGCGCGCGAAGGCATCGGCGAAGGTCTCAGGGTGCTGGTGGAAACGGCGCGAGATCGGCTCGTAGATCGGATCGAAGCGCAGCGACAGATCCGCCGTGGTCATCATCGGCGGGTGCTTGAGTCCGGGGATGTGCGCATCGAGGATCAGGTGCTCCTCGCGGCAGTCCCTGGCCTGCCACTGCCAGGCACCGGCGGGGCTCTTGATCAGCTCCCACTCGTAGCCGAACAGCATGTCGAAGTAGCCCATGTCCCAGCGGGTGGGATGGGGTTTCCAGGCGCCCTCGATGCCGCTGATGGTGGCATCGGCCCCCTTGCCGCTGCCGTGGCGGTTGGCCCAGCCGAGCCCCATCTCCTCCAGCGGTGCTCCCTCCGGGGGAGGTCCCACCAGCTCGGTGCTGCCGGCGCCATGGGCCTTGTCGAGGTTGCCGTTGTCGGGCCAGCTGTTGATCGGCGCGAAGCGCTGGTTGCCGGTGCCGCCGCCGCCGCGACCATCGGCGGTGCGGCAGGTGCCGGCGTTGTGCCAGGCCATGCGGATGAACAGGCCGCCGTAATGCCCCCAGTCGGCGGGCCACCACTCCTGGGAGTCGGTCATCAGGGCGATCAGGTCGCGCTTGAGACCAGCGAAGTCGAGCTGTTGGAACGCCTCGGCGTCGTTGAACCCCCCTCCCAGCGGATTGGCGGCGGCGCAGGCAGGGGCCGAGATTGCCCAGGGCCAGCAGCATCACCACCAGCAGCGACAGCGGCACGGCTTCTTTGGTGGGCAGGGCGGCACCGCTGACCAGCAGCGGCAGCAGCAGAATCGAGCCGCCGGCACTCAGCACCGAGAGCAAAAAGCCGATCAGGAGGCCGCCGCCCGCCAGCAAGGCCAGGCTGGCCAGTGGTAAGCCCAGTGCCATCAGAGAGACACCTTGTTCCAGGGCATCAGCGCCAGCAGGCGGGCCATGCCGCAGAAGCCGCTGATTCCAGCGAACACCAACCCGGCGCCCACGAACCAGCAGAGCAGAATCCAGGCGGGTGCCACGGTGTTGCTGAGGATCAGCCCGAGCAGTACCAACGAGCCGGCGGCGATCTGCACCTGGCGCATCAGCGGCAGCGGCGCGTTCTTGAGCTTGCGCACGGGCAGACCGGCCTGCTGCCAGCTGGGGAGGCCCCCCCGCAGGTCGCTGACGGGGTGGGCGACGCCGCGCTCCAGCAGGGTCTGCACGCCTTTGGCGCTGCGGTTGCCGCTCTGGCAGACCAGCACCAGCGGGCCGCTGGGCAGATCCGCCTGCTGCAGCCGCGAGAGGGGCACATTGAGGCTGCCGGCCACATGGCCGTCGGGGCCGTTGTATTCCTCGGCGGAGCGCACATCGAGCAGGGTCAGCGCTTCGCGGTGCTCGGCCACCCAGCTGGGGGGCAGTTCGGGCAGGCCGGCGTAGCTGCGGCTCAGCGGCGCCCAGGGTTCGGGGGGCGTCTCCTGGCGGGGTTTGCCGGAGCGCAGGTTGCCGGGCAGGGCTTCGGCGATCTTGTGCGGATGGGGCAGCTTCATGGCCTGCATGTGGCCGACGAAGTCGCGCTCCGTCGCGGCGCGGCCGAGGCGGGCATTGAAGGCCTTTTCTTCCGCCACCGAGGTGACCGTGCGACCGGTGTAGTCGTGGCCCGGGTAGAGCAGGCAGGAAGCCGGCAGGCTGAAGATCTGCTCGGTGATCGATGCCCAGAGGGTGTGGGCATTGCCCTACCGGTCACATGGTCGGCGTGGGCGTGGGTGTCGAGGGAGGCCACCAGGTGGATCCCCAGCTCCTGAAGCAGCGACAGGTCGCGCTCGTGCCGCTCGAACACCGGATCGATCAGCACCCCTTCGCCGCTGGCCACATCGGCGAGCAGATGGGTGAAGGTGCCGGTGTCGGCATCGAACAGCTGGCGCCGCAACAACGGCTGGCCACCGGCGGCGGCCGCGAGCAGGGAGGGGGCGGGAGCAACGATCAAGAGAGGATCCCTCAAGGCTGTTTATGAGCATATGCGCATAGTCGGGATTCAGCAAGGGTTGGCTGGCCGTTGCCGTGTCGAGGCTCAGGCGCTCTTGCGGCCCGGGATCCGCAGCACGGCGCTGTCGCCGTGGTGATAGAGCCCCTCCTCGATCCAGCGGCGTCGCTCCCGCGGCATGAGCAGCTCCGGGTGGGCCGGATGCGCGGCGTTGCGCCCCTCGCCTTCCGCCAAGCAGAGCGACTCTCCCGGAGACAGGCTGCCGGCCTGCACGCGCGGAGAGTCGTTGGGCTGCTCGCCGCGGGCGAAGCCGGGTGCGCCGTAGCGGTCATCCCAGCAGGCGGCGGGGTTGGCCCCGGGCGATCGCGTGGACGTCATGGCAGACCCCGACGGCGCGCAATGCGCCTATCGTCATAAAGCGCAGGTCGCGGAGAGGTCGCCATGGCTCAGGGAACGCTCACTCCAGAGGCGCTGGAGGAGATCTCCCAGTTCTTTCGGCTGCTCGCCGAGCCCACGCGCCTGCAGCTGCTCTGTCAGCTGCGGCAGGGGCCGATGGATGTCGCTTCCCTGATTCAGGCCACCGGCTTCTCTCAGTCGCACATCAGCCGTCAGCTCGGCCAGCTGCAGCGCGCCGGCCTGGTGACCTCCGAGCGCGACGGCGTGCGCCTCCTGTACCGCGCCGAGGGCGCGCTGGTGGACGACCTCTGCCTGCTGGTGCAGACCCGCCTGCGCCAGCGGCTGGAGGCCCAGCTGCAGCACCTGGCCGTCTCCTGACCATGCCGCCCCCGAGCCAGGCGCAGCCCAATCGGCGATTGCACACCTCTCTGGCGGTCGATGAGGTGAGCCGGGAGGGACATCCCCCGCGCCGGCTGCGGCGGCCGCAGCTGGAACGCGAGGAGGGGGTGGCCTTCCTGTTGGCGAGACAACCACCGGGCAGTCGCTGCGGATCTCTGATTCCCGACCCATCGCCACTGCGGATCGGCCCCGATGAGGAGGCCGAGCGGCCGGCGGTTCGCGGTCGTGGGTGGCCAGGATCAACAGGAGACGTTCGGCGGTGAGTCGACCCGGTTGCCGTTCGAGCTGGGAGAGCCGGTTCTGACTGGCGCCACTGGCCTTGGGGGCCAGCTCCCGCTGGCTCATCCCCCGCCGTCGGCGGCAGTCCGGACCCCTTCCCCCAGCTGTCCCCCCAGTAGATTCCCGCGAGATCGCTGACCCGCTCGATGCTTGCCATCGCCATCCTGGCCGCTGGAAAGGGCACGCGCATGAAGAGTCGACTGCCCAAGGTGCTCATGCCCTTGGCGGGAGCCACCCTGGTGGAGCGGGTGTTGCGCGGGGCCGAAGCCCTGAGGCCGGAGCGGCGGATTTTGATCGTGGGCCACCAGGCGGAGCGGGTGAAGGCCGCCCTGGCCCATCAGGACGACCTGGAGTATGTGCTGCAGGAGCCCCAGAACGGCACGGGCCACGCCGTGCAGCAGCTCCTGGCGCCCCTGGAGGGCTTCCAAGGCGATCTGCTTGTGCTCAACGGCGATGTGCCCCTCCTGCGCCCGAGCACCCTGGCGGCCCTGCTGGAGCGCCACCGGTCCAGCGGCGCAGGCGTCACGGTGCTGACGGCGCGGCTGGAGGACCCCACCGGCTACGGGCGGGTGTTCACCGACGCGGAGGGCCGGGTGACGGGCATCGTGGAACACCGCGACTGTGACGCCAGCCAGCGGGCGCACACGCTCACCAACGCCGGCATCTATTGCTTCGACTGGCCGCGGCTGGCGGCGGTGCTGCCCGGCCTCACCCCGGACAACGATCAAGGGGAGCTCTACCTGACCGACACCGTCGCCATGCTCCAGCCCGCCCTGCAGCTGGAGGTGGCCGACTGGCAGGAGACGAACGGCATCAACGATCGGCTGCAGCTCGCCCAGTGCGAAGCCGTGCTGCAGGACCGCCTGCGGCGCCACTGGATGGCGGAGGGGGTCTCCTTCACCGATCCCGCCAGCTGCACCCTCAGCGACGGCACCCGCTTCGGGCGAGACGTGCTCGTGGAGCCGCAGTGCCACTTCCGCGGCGAAAATGTGATCGGCGACGGCTGCCACATCGGTCCCGGCACCTTGATCGAGGACAGCCTTCTGGGCGAGGATGTGAAGGTGATCGCCTCCGTGCTGCGCCAAGCCACCGTGGCCAACGACTGCGTCGTCGGCCCCTTCGCCCACCTGCGCAAAGGGGCGGTGCTGGAGGCCGACTGCCGCATCGGCAACTTCGTCGAGGTGAAGAACAGCCATCTGGCGAGCGGCGTCAAGGCCAACCACCTCAGCTATCTCGGCGACGCGGATGTCGGCACGGCGGTGAACATCGGCGCCGGCACGATCACCGCCAACTACGACGGTGTGCGCAAGCACCGCACGGTGATCGGCGCGGGCAGCAAGACGGGGGCCAACAGCGTGTTGGTGGCACCGATTCGGCTGGGGGAGGGGGTCACCGTGGCGGCGGGCTCCACCCTCACCGCCGACGTGCCCGCTGGCGCCCTGGCCCTGGGGAGGGCGCGGCAGGTGGTGAAACCCGGCTGGTCGCTGCCCGCCACCACGAACGCCTGATCCGGCTTCAACCCCTCAGAGCGTCAGAGCGGCACCCACAATGGCGCCGTCGTCGTCGCCCTTGGCAGCCTCCGCCCCCGCCCCCACCAGATCGAGAATCAACACCTCCGTGCGCGGGCCGAACCGCAGCGGCAGCAGGCTGTTCCCCACCCCCGCGCTCACGCAGAGCACCCGCTCTCCGGGAAGGGCGTAGCGGCCTCCGGGGTAGCGGCGCGAGAGGGCGCCCGAGGCGGCCAGCGGCGCCCAGCCCCCCGGCAGGGTGATTTGCCCCCCGTGGGTGTGGCCGGCGAAGGCGAGATCAAAAGGGCGATCGCCCGCATCCAGCAGACCCGAGGGTTGATGCATCAACAGCAGCGTGGCGCAGCGGGGATCCCAGGGCGCCGCCTCGGGCCGCGGGCGGCCCCCCAGGTGGTCGTCCAATCCCACCAGGAGCACGTTGGCGAAGGGCTCCGCCAGCCGCACGCCCCGGTTGCGCAGCACGCTCACCCCGAAACCCTCCAGCCGGGCTGTGATCGTGCCGACATCGGCGCCGTGGTCGTGGTTGCCCATCACGGCGAACACGCCGGCGGGGGCTTGCAGGCGGCGCAGGCTGTCGGCGATCAGCTCCAGCTCCTGCGCCCGGGAACAGACGAAATCCCCGCCGAGGAGGATCAGATCCGGCGTCGCCTCCCGCAGCGCCTCCAGGGCGGCGGTGATGGTGCCGGTGGGCGTGAGACGGCCGGCGTGAAGATCGGAGGCGAAGGCCAGCCGCAGCTGGCGCGCCGTCCCCAGCGGCTTGGCCAGCTCCACCCGTTCCCGCCAGCGCCGCACCCCCGCCGCGTTGATCCCCGCCGCCGCGGGACGGGACCGGCAGAGGCCCTCACCGAGCCGCAGCAGCAGGGCCGTCAGCAGCGGCGGTCGCCAGCGGCGGGGAAGCGAACCGACACTCGCTCCCATGGTGTGGTCCCAGCGCCAGGATGTCCATTCAACACGACCGCGCGACCCATGCCCGACGACAGTCCACCCGCGCCCGCCACGCCTCCACCCCACACCGGGGCGGTGACCGGCGTGCTGGAACTGCTGGCCTTCCTCCGCGATCCGGACTTCGCCCAAAAGCGTTTCGACCGCTTCGGCGACGTCTATGAAACCGTGGTGGCTGGCCAGCCCCAGGTGTTCGCGCGCGGGGCGGACGCCATGGCCGATCTGATGCGTCAGGCCGCCGCGCTGGAGGGGTGGTGGCCCGCCAGCGTCAGCCAGTTGCTCGGACCCTTCTCCCTGGCGAACCGCAACGGCGAGAGCCACCTGGCCCGGCGGCGCGTGGTGGGGCGGCTCTTCTCCACCGCCGCCCTGCGGGCCTGCGCGCCGGGCATCGTGCGGATCAGCGAGGGGGTGATCGACGACCTCGCCGCCGCCTCCCCCCCGGTGGCCCTCGCGCCCCGGATGCGGGCCTTCGCCTTTGAGGTGATCGCCGAGGAGGTGCTCACCCTCTCCCCCGAGGGCCGGGCCAGCCTCTTCGACGACTTCGAGCTCTGGACCAGCGGCCTCTTCAGCTTTCCCCTCGCCCTCCCCGGCAGTCCCCTCGCCCGCGCCAAGGCCGCCCGGCGACGTCTGATCCGCCGCCTCCTGGGGCTGCTGCCCTCCCTCAGCGTCCTCGCCGACGCCTGCGATGAGGCCGGCCTTCCCCTCCAGGACCCCGACCTGGCGGATCAGCTGCTGCTGCTCCTGTTCGCCGGCTACGAAACCACCGCTTCCGCCCTCACCCTGGCGGTGCTCCTCCTGCTCCAGCACCCCGACACGCTGGCCTGGCTGCTGGAGGAGCTCGACACCGTGCCCTGGCCCCCGGACGCCAGCGGCCTGGATCAGCTCGACACCCTGCCCCGGCTCAACGCGGTGATCAAGGAGGTGTTGCGCTTGGTGCCGCCGGTGGGGGGCCTGTTTCGGCGGGCCAAGGAGCCGGTGCGGCTGGGACCCTGGACGATCGCGGCGGGGCGTGTGATCCAGGTGGACCTGCGCGCCACCCAGCGGGATGACCGCGCCTTCGGCGATGGCGACCGCTTCCGCCCGGAGCGTCACCTCGAAGCCGCCGCCCCCGCCGCCGCCAACCTGCCCTTCGGCGTCGCTCCCCGCGTCTGCCTCGGCAAGCCGCTGGCGGAGCTGGAGCTGCGCCTGCTGCTCACCCGCCTCCTGCAGTCGCTGCGCTTCCGCCTCGAACCCGATCAGGACCTCACCCTGGAGGTGATCCCCACCCCCCGGCCCCGCAGCGGTCTGCTGGTGCGGGTGGAGCGCCGTTAAGCCAGCTCCGCGCGGCAGCGGGCGAAGGCGGCGGCGGGATCCGGGGCGGCGGTGATCGGCCGGCCGATGACGAGACGGCTGGCGCCAGCGGCGACGGCCGCTGCGGGGGGCATCACCCGGGCCTGATCGCCCGTGGCGCTGCCCGCCGGGCGGATGCCGGGGGTGACCAGGGCGAAGGGCTCGGGATGGGCGGCCCGCAGGGCGGCCACCTCCAGGGGGGAACAGACGCACCCGCCCACCCCCGCGGAGGCCGCCAGCGCCGCGAAGCGCCCCACCTGGCGCTCCAGCGGCTCCGCCGGAGCCAGCTCCTCCGCGTAGGCGCCGGGCGACCAGCTGGTGAGCACCGTCACCGCCAGCAGGGTGGGCGGGGGCAGGCCGGCGGTCTCCGCGCCCTCCGCCGCTCCGGCGACGGCGGCGCGGAGGGCCTCCCGGCCAGCGCTGGCATGGACGGTGAGCAGCTCGGCGCCGAGGCGAGCCGCGACGCGGCAGGCGCCGGCCATGGTGGCCGGGATGTCGTGGAACTTCAGATCGAGAAACACCCGCAGCCCCCGCTGCCGCAGCGCCCGCACCATGTCGGGGCCGGCGCTGGTGAACAGCTCCAGCCCCACCTTCACCCACACCAGCTCCGGAAGGCGCTCCACCAAGGCCAGGGCCTCGGTGGCCTCCAGGCCGTCGAGGGCGACGATGATCCGATCGGCGGGGGCCATGGGCGGGACGGGACGGCCAGAGGGCTTCCATGATGACCGGCGGTCCCGCGCCAGCACCGCGACGCGAGGAGGTCGCGAGGAGGGCGTGAGGAGGTCGCGAGGGGAGCCGGGGCCTGCCGGCCAGGAGCGCCAGGGCGACGCCTCGCCCCGGTAAACAGGAGAGCAGTCCTCCCGCAAAGTGAAGGTGGCCACATCCTCCCCCGCGACACCAGACGACGCCGCGTACCCGCTGACCATCGCCTTCTTCGGTCTCGGGGCGGTGGGGTCCTCGATGTTGATCTGCCTCTCGGAGCTGGCGGAGCGCGATGCGGTGCCGTTGCGATTCGTGGTGGTGGTGCTCAACGTGGAGCTCGCCCGCGACGCCCTCTTCCACGCCGAGCGGCTCTTTGATCGGATCGACTTCATCGGCCTGCCGGATTTCGCTCCCCTGTTCAGCGGCGAGGCCCCGGAGCTGGAGCGTCTGGCCGACGCCAGGGTGCTCGTCAATGCCGCCCATCCCGGCTTCAACCGCCAGCTGCTGGAGCTGGGCCTGCGCCTTGGGGCCCATGTGGTCGATCTGGCCTCCGACATGTACGACGCCGAAACCGAGCGCAGCCTCACCTTTTCCCAATACGCCTTCGAGGCGGCCTATCGCGAGCGGGGTCTGACGGCCCTGATCAACCTCGGCATCTCCCCGGGCGTCACCAACTTCCTGATCGGCCTTCGCCTCCACCAGCTGCGGGGCTCCCGCCGCCGCGACCTGGAGATCAAGAGCGTGGCGCTCTATCTCCTCGAGGACATCGACGCCGATGAGATCGTGTTCTCCTGGTCGCCGCTGGTGGCCCTGGAGGAGCTGGCGGAGCGCCCGCGCCTGCTGCGCGATGGGCGCATTCAGGTGCTGGAGCCGTTCAGCGCGGCGCGCGAGCATCACTTCCCCGGCGAGGTGGAGCCCACCCGCCAATATCCGCTCTACCAGGAGGAGCTGCTCTCCCTGCATCGCTCCTTTCCGGAGATCGAAGCGATCGCCGTCTACTCCGGCGGCTCCGAGGTGGAGCTGGTGAAGGCGCTGTTCAAGCTCAACCTCCTCTCCAAGCGCACCCTGCCCCAGCAGAGCGAGCTGACCGTGGAAGCGATGGTGCGGGCGATTCTGCCCGGCATGAACAAGCCGCGCCGCATCGAGGAGTATCTGCGCAACGGCGTGATCCGCCGCGCCCATTTCGCCGCCGCAGCCGAGATCCGCTACACGGAAAACGTGCGCAACGACCGCCAGGTGACCATCGAAACCGTGGGCCTCAGCTACCTCCGCTACCCCGGCCTCCTGGGCAGCCCCTATGCGGGCGCCACCTACATCTCCTACCCCACGGCCGTGGGGGCGGCGATCCTCGCCTGGCACGCCCTCGCCTTCCCGCGGGAGGAGGGCGGCCAGTTGCACGGCGTGGTGACGGGGGAGGATCTGGCGCGGCTCCTGCCCCGCGATCGCTCGGACGCCATCCGCCGCGATCTGGTCGCCTGGGACATCGACTTGTTTGAGAGTGCGCGGGATGCCACGCCGGTTTGAGGCGCCGCCAGGCGTGATGCCAGGCGCAACGGGCGTCGATCGCAGGCATCAGCCGAGGAGCCCTCGGCTCGCCGAGCGGCAAGAACCCCGGCCTCAATCGGCGACAAGCCGCCGGATGATCTTCTTCCCGACCTGCAAAACGCGCCCGTGCAACGCTTCGGCTGAGCTGAACACCTCGCTTGGATCGGTGAGCTTCACGCCATCGAGCCGCACCCCGCCGGCCTCGATCTGACGACGGGCCTCGCTGCTTGTTTTGCCGATCCCCACTGCGGACAGCAGATAAAACGCCTTGGCGGGAAAGGACACCCCCGCCAACGAGGCCTCCGGCAGCTCGGTCGGCGAGGCATCTTCCCCGCCCGTGCCGGGGGACATCACCACCCCGAGGGCGCTCGCCTGCGCGTCCCGGGCCGCCGGCTCGCCATGGCGGCTGGCGGTGACCGCCAGGGCCATCGCCTTCTGCCGCTCCCGAGGGTTCGTCGGCAGGGTCGCCAGGTCGAGGTCGGTGAGCAGGGTGAGGTAGTCGTCGACAACGGTGTCCGGCACCTTCTCCAACTTCGAATACATGTCGAGGGCGGGCTCCCGCAGACCGACCGTGTTGCCGAGGCTCTTGCTCATCTTCTGCACGCCGTCCAGCCCCGGCAGGATCGGCAGGAGCAGGCCGAACTGCGGACGCTGGCCGTAATGGCGCTGCAGATCGCGCCCCATGGCGACGTTGAACTTTTGATCGGTGCCGCCCAACTCGACATCCGCCTCAATCGCCACTGAGTCGTAGCCCTGCAGCAGCGGATAGAGAAATTCATGCAGGGAGATGGCTGTGCCGTTGCTGTAGCGGTTGGCGAAGTCCTCCTTGGCGAGCATCTGCCCCACGGTGGTTTGGGCCAGCAGCTCGATCACTGCCGGCAGATCCAGCCCCGCCAGCCACTCGCTGTTGCGCCGCACCTCCAGTCGTCCCGGAGTGGTGAAATCGAGCAGCGACCGTTCCGGGGGCTGACCGAGGCCGAGTTGCACGAGATAGGTTTCGGCGTTGGCCTCCACCTCGGCGGCGCTGAGCTGCACGCGGGTGGCGCTCTTGCCGGTGGGATCGCCGATGCGGGCGGTGAAGTCGCCGATGATCAACACCGCCGTGTGGCCGGCGTCCTGAAAGGCGCGCAGCTTGCGAAACAGCAGCGAATGGCCCAGGTGGATGTCGCTGCCCGTCGGATCGATGCCGAGTTTCACCCGCAGGGGACGCCCCGCCGCGGCTGCGGTCGCCAGGCGAGCGGCCAGGGACTGGTCCGCGGCTTTGACGGAAGGGGTGGCTTCAGCGAGCGGGCTTGCGGGGAAAAGATCGGCCAGCCCCCGGCTCAGCCAGGCCGGCAGGCCAGCGGCAAACCCAGCCCCGCCAGCCCCGCCAGCCCCGCCAGCTGCGTCAGCTGCGCCAGCGGTGTGCCCGGCGGCGGGCCCAGCGGAAGGGGCGGTGATCCCTGCGGACCCGGTCGGTTCAACCATGGGGAAACCTGAAGGCGCTCGCGGCAACGGGCGGATCGTAAGCAGCCGCCGGGTCTCCTCTGCCATGGTTGATGGCCCACCTCCCGATCCACTGGGCCATGCGGGTGCTGTTCATCCACCAGAACTTTCCAGGCCAGTACCGCCACCTGGCGCCAGCCCTGGTCCAGCGGGGCGATGAGGTGCTGGCGCTCGGGGCGCCTCACGCCCCCGGCCTGGAGGGGATTCCCCTGCGGCGCTACCCCCTGCCGAAGCAGCTCCCCACCTGCCACCCCTGGGCCGCCGATTTCCAAACCAAATGCGTGCGGGCGCAAACCGTGGCGCGCCTCGCCACCCAGTGCCGGGAGGAGGGTTTCCACCCCGATCTCGTCATCGGCCATCCCGGCTGGGGCGAGCTGCTCGCCATCAAGGACGTGTTTCCTTCCGTGCCCGTGCTGCACCAGTTGGAGTGGGTCTATCCCCTCCACGGGGGCGACAGCACCTTTGATCCGGAGTTTCCCCTCGGTGGCGAGACCCTCAGCCAGGTGCGCCTGCGACGCGCCCCTCAGCTCCTGGCCTTCCACGATCTCGACCACGCCTGGGCGCCCACCCACTGGCAGGCCGCGAGCGCGCCGGAGCTGTTTCGCGACCGCATCAGCGTGATCCATGAGGGCATCGACACCCGGGCCATCGGTCCCAACCCCGCCGCGCGGGTGCAACTTCAGCGGGCGGGGCTCACCCTGCGTCCCGGCGATGAGGTGCTCAGCTTCGTGGCGCGCAATCTGGAGCCCTACCGCGGCTTTCACACCTTCCTGCGGCTGCTGCCGGAACTGCAACGGCGGCGGCCTCAGCTGCAGGTGTTGATCGTCGGCGCGGATGGGGTGAGCTATGGCAAGCCTCCCGCCGGAGGGGGCACCTGGCGTCAGGTGCTGCTGCGCGAGCTGGAGGGCCAGCTCGACTTGGCGCGACTCCATTTCGTCGGTCAGGTGCCCCATCCGGTGCTGCATGAGCTCTTTCAAGTCTGTCGCGCCCACGCCTACTTGACCTACCCCTTCGTCCTCAGTTGGAGCCTGCTGGAAGCGATGGCCTGCGGTGCCGTGGTCGTCGGTTCCGCCACGCCGCCGGTGGAGGAGGTGATCACCGCTGGCGAGAATGGTTTTCTGGTGGACTTCTTTGATCAAGACGGCTGGCTCAACACCCTGGAACAGGTGCTGGCGGAGCCGGAGAAGCAACGCGAGCTCAGCGCCAGGGCGCGTCAGAGCGTGGTGGAGCGCTATGACCTGCTCGATCATTGTCTGCCGCAGCAGTTGCGGCTGGTGGATCGGGTGGCGACGCTCAGGTGTTGACTTCCAGTTGTTGCTTCATGCGCTCCAGGGTGAACTGCATCTGCTCAAACATCCGCTCCGGAGTGAGGCCAAATTGGCCCAACTGGGTGCGGAGCTGCTCCACGGTGAGCTTGGCTTGAAAATCTTCCGATAACTCAAAACGCTTCATGAAGACGCGATAGCGATCCATGATAGTCTCCATCTGGTCAATATAAATCTTTTTGCCTTCGCGATCAAACTTGCCATAGGTGCTACCCAGTTGCATCAACTGTTGGTAGTCAGCAAACAGGCGCTTGGCTTCATCCTGGATGATCTCGGAATCAAAGAAAGCCATGGCGCGGAATCAACAAGACAGGGCATTGAACAGCGATTCTGCGCGGGGGGCGGCGTGTGTGGGAGTGCGGATCCACGCATCCAATCCGTAGCGGATCCCGCTGAACCGCCCGGCGACGCTCCACATCCTCACGAACAGCCCCCCGTCCGCGTGATGGACCTCACCGCCAACCTGCCCCTGATGCGACACAACCAGCAACAGGCCGAAAGCTTGTTTCGAGACGATCGGGTGGTGCTGGCCCTGGGCTGCCGAGCGTTGATCGCCGCCCTGGCCAACGCCCGTCCCCGCGAGCAAATCGTGGGCGTGGCCACCTCGGAGAGCGCGTCCCTGGCGGTGGTCGAGCGGGCGCGGCCCAACCTGGTCATGGTCAGCGACGCCCTTGAGGAAGGTTGTGGCATCACCCTGGTGGCCTCCCTCAAAGAGCGCTGGCCGGCCCTGCGGGTGTTGCTGCTGGTGATGGGCAACGCCCACTCGCAGCGGTTGCGGCGTTTTCTGGCGGCGCCTTTGGAGGGGGTGGCCGTGGTGATGGATGAGCGGATCGGCACCGGCAGCGAGATGGCCGCGCTTCATTCCCTCCATGTGGGAGCCCAGTTCGTGGATCCCACCCTCCGGCAGGCGGTCCTGCCGGTCTGCCCCTTGAGCGGACGGGAGCGGGAGGTGTTGCGCTGGCTTGTGGCGGGGCAGAGCAACAGCCAGATCGCTGAACGCCTGCAGCTCTCGCAGGAGACGGTGAAAACGCATGTGTCCAAGGTGTTTCGCAAGCTGGGGGTGGCCAACCGCCAACAGGCCGCCCTCCAGGCTCTGCGCCTGGAAGTCCTGGAGGCTTGAGTCGTGAGCGGGCGCCGGACCGCCACCCCCGCGACCGGCCCCCTGGCCGACGCCAAGGCGCCTCGCTACGGTCTGGGTCCATTTGCGCGCGACGCGGCCACCATGGCCCGAAGGCACTGGTTGGACCCCCTGGCTCGTCGATTGCTGATCGCCGCGGGGCAGCTTCCCCCGGATCCCCCCCCGGCCGCCCGCCGCCCTGAGCCCCCCGGGCCGACGGCCCACGAC
>VGQX01000035.1 GCA_016882305.1 Cyanobacteria bacterium K_Offshore_surface_m2_239 | reverse complement strand
TCGCGCAACACCGCCAGGCCAGAAACGCCGTCAACGGCAGCGTGAGGGTGGACAACAGCGTTTGACTGGTGACGGTCAAGCGCTGCAGGGCCATGAAATAACCGATCGGCCCCACAAGGAAGCCGAGACCGGCCCGCGCCGTGAGCAGCCAACGGTCCGCGGCGGTGAGGCGTGGCCACTGCAAGCGCACGTTGTCCCGGTCCACCAACGTCATCGCCAGCCCGGTGGCCAGGCTCGCGAAGAAGAACACATTGCTGAAACTGATGGGATCATCCGCGCCACCCGTCCGCAGCAGCGTGGCCGTTCCCCGCTCCTGCAGCCACTTCAACACGCTGGCGTCGCACCCGCGAATCACCACGTAGGCCAGCAGGGCCAGCGGGGCCGCCAGAGGCGCCTTGCGGGCCGGCCCCCGGAGCCAGGAGCGCCGCGCACGACTCACGGTCTCGGCTCCAGAGGCCCCAGTTGCCGCACCAGCAGACGGAGGAACAGCCCCACATCGGTGACCACACCCATCGATTCGAGGGAGCCGCAGTCGCTGAGCTTGGTCTCCACAGCCGGGTTGATGTCCACGCACACCATCTCCGCCCCCCGCAGGGCCTCGACATAGGCGGCCTGGGCGCGGATCAGGTCCATTTCCGTGTCTGGCAGCGGCCCGTCATCGCGAATGGAGCCCGCCAAGGCGAAGGGGACGCCGCCGCGACTGCGGGCGCGTCGGCCGCCAACGCCCCGCCGAGGGCGACGGGGTGGGGCTCATCGAGCCGCAGGGTGAGGCACTTGGCCGCTCCGCCCGCCTTGAGAAACTCCGTCAACGGCGTCTCCAACACCGTGAATCCCCGCGCCTCCAGCCGCTGACGCAGGGCGGCGCTGGCCCGGTTGAGGATCACGGCGTCGCCGACATTCACCGCGTTGCAGGCGAACGCCAGGGCATCGGCTTCACCCACGGCCAGGCGCTTCTCCGGACGCACCCGGGATTCGATCAGGCGGTTGGACTGAAAATCAAAGGCGGGAGGGTAGTAGAGGAGCGTGCCGTCGCTGAGGGGGCACAGGCAGGTGTCGAGGTGATAGAAGCGCTCATCCATCAGGCGCAGCGACAGCGCCTCCACCCCCAGGGCCCGTGCCAGGAGGGGATGGGCATCCAGTTCGGAGCGAAACCCGTAGCCGGCCCACAGCCAACCGCCACCCCGATCGAGCAGGGCGTCGCCCGCCCCCTCGAACGGCAGATCCGCCGGCAGCGTCTCCACGCGGAAGCCCTGGCCCTCAAACCAGGCCTGGAAGCGGGGTTCCTCACCCTGGCGCTCAGGGTGGAAGAAGCGCGCGAGCACCACCGTGTCGCCCGCCACCACGCCGGCATTGGCGGTGAACACCAGATCGGGCAGGCCGGGTGCGGGAGCGAGCTCCTCCACGCGAGCCCGCTGGCCCAGCAGCTCCCGCAGACGTCGCCACTGCTCGTCAGCCGCGGCCCTGGAGGCGCGATGCACGTTGCCCTCCATCCAGGGGTTGATGACGTAATCCACCTCGTAGTGGGTGGGAGCGCACATCAGGAAGCGGGGCTCGCCCATCAACGCCATCGCGGCAATGTGGGCCGATGGTGCCCTGGATCCGACGGGGGGACGGTTCACGACGCACCGCGGGCCAGGGGAGATCCCGCAGCCAGGCGACCCGCGCCAGGGCCTCCCTCTCGGCGGTTGCGGTCCGGGGCACGACAAAGCCTGGACAGGCGATTGAGCGGCTGGAGCCATCGGGGCAACGGGTGTGTTGGAAACCCACGCCGAGCCAGCGGGCTGAGTTGGTGTGGGCCGCCTCCAGGCGAGCGCGACGGAGCGAGCCGCGAAGCATCACCACGCCGTTGAGATCGGCCCCCCGCAGATTGGCCCGCTCCAACTGGGTGCCAATCCAGCGGCCCCGCGGCAGATCGGCCCTGCGGAGATCGACCGCGCGCCACTCCAACGCCGAAAAATCCGCTGCCGCACAGCGCACCCGCGGCTCGGGACGACAGGTCCGGCTGGCGTTGGACCGTTGCCAGGCACCCGCGCCAACCAGCAGGCCGACGAGCAACAAAGGCCAAACCAGCCAGGGAGAAGAAGGACGGAAAGGCATGAAGGAGAACAGAGACGATGTTCTGAATTTAGTTGATTAGAAGACCGCATTTGTGTGTATAAATTTATAGTCTCCCGCTCGATCTTCGCTAGGTTGAGAGTTTGTTTGTTCTGGCCCGCTTTCCGGCGGAGTCGGTGTCCGCATGAACCCCCCTTCCCGCGACGCGGGGGGATAATCGAGACACTCGCCGCTCGGCGCCCATGACCATCGCCTCCGGCGCCATCGCCACCCAGCTGGGGCAGCAAGGCCTGGGACAGCAGCCCTGGTGGGTGGAGCAGTGGATGGAGCTGATCAACTCCTACCGCTACAAAAAACGCCTGGAGCGCGCCTGGGACTATGCCCGCTCCGGCAATGTGATGTCGATCCGTTTTGAGGGTCGCCGCGTCCACGCTCGCGTCCAGGGCACGGGGGACGATCCCTACAAGGTGAAGCTCTGGCTGGATGTGCTCAACGACGAGGACTGGGGCTATGTGCTGGAAGCCCTGAGCCAGAAGGCCCGCTGGTCGGCCCAGCTGCTGGCGGGCCTCATGCCCCAGGACATCGAACGGGCTTTCGCCGCCAGCGGCAAACGGCTGTTTCCCTTCAAGTTGCAGGAGGTGCGCAGCGAGTGCACCTGCCCCGACAAGGCCAACCCCTGCAAGCACGTCAGCGCGGTTTACTACCTGATGGGGGATCGGTTCTCGGAGGATCCCTTCGTGCTGTTTCAACTGCGGGGGCGCAGTCGGGCCCAGTTGCTGACGGAGCTGGCGGAGCGGCGCCGCGCTGGCGCCAGCCCCCCCCCGGCCCCTGTGCCCCATCCCCCTCACGGGGCGATCGCCGATCCCTCCCGCTGGTGGCGCTACGACGCGCCGTTGGATCCCGATCTGGTGGTGATCACTCCGGCCATGGAGGGAGAATCAGGTTTGGAGGTGGCCGGTCCCCTGCCATTGGCGGAGGAACCTCGCTTTCCGGAGGCCAACCGGCTCTTCCTCGAACGGCTCCTGACCCACGGCAAGGCGATGGCCGAGCAGGCCATGGCGCAGGCGATGGCTGCGGGAGCGGAGAAACCAGACCGGGGAGCGACGGAGGGCGCGGACAAGGCCGAGGCGGGACCGGCGTGAACGGTGTCAACGATCCTCCCTGGCTGGAGGCGCCGGTCCTGGACGTCGTGGGCTGGATCGTCCGCAGCCACCAGGAGGCGTATGGCGCGCCCCTTCTGGCCGGGGTTCCGCCAGACAACCCTCGCCTGACGGCCCAGGAGGTGTTCGCGGCTGATCGGGTGGTGCTGGCCCACGATGGCGGGTCTGATCCGCGGCTGATTTACGCGAATGCCGCCGCCTTGCGGCTCTGGGGCCGGACCTGGGGGGACATGATCGGTTTGCCCTCACGACTCACCGCCGCGCCCGCGGAACGGGGGGAGAGGGCCGCCGCCCTGGACAGGGCAAGGCGGCTGGAGGCCTTGACGGGCTATGGGGGCATCCGGGTGGACAGCGCGGGTCGGCGCTTTCGCATCGCGGGTGCGCGGTTGTGGACCCTGCGCGATGGGCGGGGGGATGGGCGGGGGCAGGCCGCGTCCTTCAGCGACTGGTGGAGGTTGTGACCCCCCTCCGGCCAGGGTGATAAGCCCAGCGCTCATTCTCCGGAAACACCAGCTCCAGAATCGAGGCGTCAGGCGAATGCCTCACGCGGCGCACGGCCACCGGCAACGCGTAGTGATCTCCTCCAGGCGGACCGATCAGCAGCTCTCCCCGCTCGCCCCAAGGAGAGCGCGGCCCGTGGGAGAGGGAGATGGTCACGCCAAGGGCCGAGAGCTCAAGAATGTCGCAGGCTCCGTCCTGACCATCCCATCCCTCCAGGCTGAGACGGCAGCCCGGAGAGACAGCGACCACCTCCTCGCCGCTGTCATCCCGCCGCGGCGCGTGGCCCCAGGGGAATCCCAGGGGAGGGGACGCTTTCGACGCGCTGCCGGCCGCAGGGATCCCTCCCGAGACAGGCCACCCCCAGGAGCGCAGGTCGAGAGAAGGAAGGTTCACGAGTCCAACCCTGGAAAGGTCTTATTCTGAGACTGGCGCCACGATGGCGCGAGCCGCTCGGCCCGACCAGCGATCAACATTTTTCGTAATGCTCCTTCCGCTTTCAGTCAGCTCTGCCGATGCGCCGCGGTCCCGCTGGCCGGCCCGGGCTCGTCCAGGGGCAGCCCCGTGTCCCTGAGGGGATCCGATGGCCCCGCCTGAACTCTCCGTCATCGTTCCCGCACACAACGGGAAGGCCACCATCGGGCGCTGCCTGGACGCCGCCTTGCGGGCCACCGAAGGACGCAAGGCCGAGATCCTCGTCGTGGAGAGCTCTGGAGATGGCACGGCGGACCTGGTGCGCGGCACCTACCCCCAGGTGCGGCTGATCGAATCCCCGACGCGTCTGACGGCGGGCCAGGCCCGCAATTGGGGCATCCGTGAGGCCCGCGGACGCTGGCTGTTCTGTGTGGATCAGGATTGCCTGGTGCCAACCCATTGGATCCCAGCCCTGCTGCGACACCTGCAGCAAGAGGGGGTGGGGGCGGCGGGCGGCTCGATGGCCGTGGCCAATCCGGAGAACATCAGTGGTTGGTGTGTTTACTTCCTGGAATTTCTCACGCACTTCCCCCACCAACGGGCGCGGCCGCGATACGACAATTTCCTGATCGGCGCCAACAGCGCCTGGAGGGCGGAGGCGCTCGCGGCGGTCCGCTTCCCGGATCAGACCCTGGGGGAGGATCGCCTCCTTTCGGACGCGGTGCGACGCCAGGGCTGGGCCGTTGTTTACGACGCGTCCATTCCGGTCTGGCATCACAACCGACGCGGCTGGCCGGAATTTCGCCGCTACTGCCGGGCCATGGGGCGTGCTGCGGCCCAGGACCAGCGGAAACTGGGAGGGCGCGCCATCCGCTGGATCGAACGGTGGCCACCCCTCGTCTACGGCGTGCCCTTGGTGGTGCTGCCCCTGATCGCCTGGCGCTTGCTCGCGGCGCCGCGCTCCTACCTGCTGCGGTTCCTGGCCCTGCTGCCCTGCTGCCTCCTGGGGCAGCTTCTCTGGGCCCAAGAGTTTCAAGTCGTGATCAACACCAACGGTTGCGCGTGGAGGCCGAAGGATCCATGACCACGGTCATTCAACGCCTGGTGTGTCGAATCGCTGCGCTCCCAGACCCCAAAGGATGGAGCAATGCTAATGTGGGTAAAGATTTGCCAATAAGTCAGCCCTATTCAAGATTGTTGGAGCCGTGGTGACAGCAACGTCTAATCCTCAGCAGCCAGATCCCCTGGCGACATGCATTCTTCATGCTGGCATGCCAAAGACTGGAACCTCATCCATTCAGGACTCTCTCTATCTCGGGCTTAGCGATCCGCGATTCCGCTATATTCATATCACAGGTCACGCCAACGCCGCTCATTTTCTAGAAGCCATCTTCCGCGAGGATCCAACGATGTTTTGGCTCTATCGCCGGAAGGGTTTTAGTCCACAAAAAATCAAATGCCTCACCGACCGATATTCAACAAAGCTCAGCCGCGTTTTGCAGCGAGCAAAGGATGCAGGTGCGACAGCGATTCTTTCCGCAGAAGGCTGCTGGCATTACAAAGCAAATGAACTGCAGTCACTCAAAACGTTTGTTGAAAAATGTGGACTCACACCCCATCTTGTTCTTTATCTGAGGCCCATCAAGTCCTGGATTGAAAGCAGCTTTCAAGAAAATGTTAAGTATGGCATTGGCTTTACAAGGCTTGACACCTTGGGAGACGAGTTTATGGCGACAAAGATCAATTATTTTGAGCGTCTCAAGGCGTTTGAGAGCATCTTTGGCTCTAGAAACATGACCATCAAGCCATTCAAAAGAGAACTCCTCAACGGAGGCTGCGCCGTGAGAGATTTCTGCGAGACCTTGGGAATTTCATACACCCCTCAAATGATCCGTCGCTCCAATGATGGAATCAGCGCCGCAGCCGTACGACTACTCTACAGCTACAATTGTTATGCACGCAACACGCAACAACCTTCTCTTGCCGTCAATCATTTGCTGTTAATGCGCTTGGAAGATCTAAAAAGTGAGGCGTTTCGTCTACATTCTGATATGTTAGCGCCCCTTGCGAAACATATCGAATCCCAGAATCGATCCATTTTGGATCATTATTGTGTGGATCTCCAGGAAGACCTCCATGCCGCTGACAAAGGCCCCTGCATTCGCAAGCCCGAGGACCTACTTCGTTTCTCGCGAAGCTCCCTCGATTGGCTTGCTCAGATGTCAAGAACCTCTCCCATTCCTCTCGGCGAGGGAGAAGCCACCGCTCGGGCCGTGGCTTCTCAGGTGTCCCGGCTGATCGAGCAGCCGGCATGGTCTCATCGACTGCGGCGTCTCAAGAACAATCTACGTTTAAAACTCCACGGCCTGACCCATGCTGTTTGATTCAATCCTGACACCAGTTGTTCAAACGTTGGAAAGGAGCCGCACCGGAAGGACAGCCTTGCGTTCATGGAGGCGATTCCGGGCTGATCTAGATCCAATGAAGCCGAGAGTTCTGTGCGTAGGCTATGTCAAGACTGGCACCTCTTCGTTCGGCAAAGCCATGCGTCATCTCGGCTTCAGCCATTACGGCTATGATCCGGATCTGAAAAAAGCTTTGGAACAGGGTGATGTGCAAACCTGTCTTCGTTGGGCGACTTCTTTCAATTCCTTAGACGATCGCCCATGGTCAGATCCGGTTTTTATCGATCATTACCGCATGCATTTTCCTGGCTCTTACTATGTGCTTCTCGAACGTGATGAGACACAATGGCTGAGCTCGTTCTTCAATTTCTACGGTTCCATTTGTACAAAAAAACAAGCTCTCCAGCGGTTGAGGGATCATCAAACAGAGGTTTTGAATATTCTACACAGCGAACCTCATATCCTCAAGATGAATATATGTGCCGGTGATGGCTATGAGATGCTCTGCCCGTTCCTCGGGCTCCCGATTCCAGAGACCCCATTCCCCTGGGTGATTCCCAGAAAGTGAAGCTTCACCACACCGGCACACGCATGCGAATCCTTCAAGTTATCCATCAGTTCCCTCCTTACTCATCCCAGGGTTCCGAGGTTTACTGTCAGCAATTATGCCATTGCCTTCGGGATTCTGGTGACCAGGTGGGCGTGTTCCATATTTCCAATACGAGACCAAGGCGCCCCAGACGCTTAGACGTTAGCCATCAGGATGGGATACAGATTTTTCATTGTGTCGATGGTGCTGAATACAGCCGGCTGGCCGAGTGGAAAAATCTATTTTTGCAAGAATCCTTATCTCAAGCTATTCAATCTTTCAACCCTGATGTAGTTCACTTTCACAACTATCTCGGCCTAGGCGATGATCTCGTCAGCATTGCCAAATTGCATAGGCCATTGATTGTCTACACGCTGCATGATTATGGATTAATTTGCCCAAATGCTATTCTTTGGCGTAACAGGTCAGAGTTATGCAGCAAAGATTCACCTGATTTTTTTGCGGACTGTTGTCCAACATTGATTCGGACGTCGAGTCTTGCAATGCCCGTCACCGCAGGATTACCCTCCCTGGCCCGCTGGCGACAATTCGCTGCGAATCAACCTGGCCGCCGTCGCCGGGCACTCTTGCAGACCGCCGTTGGCATGGCCGAAAAAATCGTCGGACGCCCGGAAACGACGGCGGTAGAACAAAAAAAAGAATTCTTCTTTACAGCAACACGGCGGATTTTTTCCGAGGTGGATCTGTTTCTATCCCCGAGCAGATTCTTGCTTGAACGCTATGTGGCTTGCGGCATCCCCAGAAGCAAAATCATGTATCTCCGTAATGGGATGCGTCCATTCCCTTCAAGGAAGATCCAACGCGATCCAGACGCCCGCCTAAAGTTCGGTTACATCGGAGCCTTTCATCCGCACAAAGGAATCGAGCTTTTGCTCACAGCGTTCCGTGGTCTTGGCGACCGCGCAACCCTTCACCTGCACGGCTCCGCCTTTGACAGCCCGATCTCCGAAGCGCATTTCCAACAGAACACCAACCATCCGATCGAAGGCGTGGTGCTGCACGGTCGATATAACAACTCTGAAATCGGCAGCATTTTGGCGGGACTTGACGTCGTCATCGTTCCAAGCCTCTGGTATGAAAACTCACCCTTGACGATCCAAGAGGCGCAAATCGCAGGAGTGCCGGTCATCACTGCAGGCGTGGGCGGAATGGCAGAGCTCGTGCGTGATGGCATTGATGGGCTCCATTTTCAATGGAACGATGCCAAGGATCTGCGTCGTGTATTGCTCGGCTTGATTGAGAAGCCTGATCAATTGAACACGCTCCGAGCCAATGCGCCCTCAGTTCCCGGTATTGAGAAACAGGCCAGTCTTGTAAGAGAGGCCTATGTCAACCTGCTTTCGTGATCGGGGAAATGTTGAACAAGTTGATGCACTCTCCCTCTCATAAGTCGATCCTAAGGCTATTGCGGAACTCGATGGCCTCCACAACGCCAATGGCACACTTGCTGCATGACACGGCGAGACAACATTGGCGCCTCCTGATGCTTTATCTACTCTTTGTTCTCCTCCTAAGTTTTTCTGAAGCTTGCTTATTCGCCACAATCTACCAGACAATGCGTCTTTTGTTGGGGGCCCCGTCATTCACAGAAATTGCAGGCTTTGGATTCACGCAAGGTCAGAGGTTGTTCCTGTTGCTTTTCCTAATCTCTGCCTTGCAAATGGTCGCCAGTATGAGTCGGGCAATTGCTGGAATCCTTTCCGGAAGGTTTGCTGCGAGCTGCCAGAGGAGTATCTTGCCAGAGATTCATCGCTACATCCTGAGTCTCAGCTATGGCTGTGTGAGCTCTTTTAAGATTGGAGATCTATCCCATCAGGCAACTCTTGCACCGCTGACGATCAATACAGAAATTGACGAGCGCATTCGTCTGTTGACAGAAGGGTTGTTGGCCTTGATTTATTCTTTAGTCTTATTCGTGATTTCCCCCTGGCTGTTGTTGATGGCCGGCTTTCTGGGATTTTGCATTATTCTCACCCAGTCATGGCTCCGACCACGCATACGCCTTGCCGCCTTAGCCGTGGAGCAGCAACGCAGAAACATCTCTGGCACCATCACAGCAGACCTTCAAGTCTTGAGGTTGATTCATACCAATGCCTGCCAGGAAGACTCCAATAGAAGGTTTGCGAATGAAGTGGAAGTCTTTGATCAGAAATTGAAGAAACTCAGCAATCTTCGCAGCCTGCTTGAACCCATCGCTGAATTGCTACCCGTTCTTGCCGCTGTATTGCTTGGTACTGTGAGTTGGATTCTATCCGATCAACAGAATGGGCTGCTCATTCCTGGGCTGGCCACATTTGTTTTGGCGCTCCAGCGTCTCAATATCCGCCTAGCCAAACTCGCACTTTCGTTGAATGCTTTGACAGAGAATCAGCCCAGGGTAGAAATCCTGAATCAATTGCTGACTCCCTCTGGCAAAATCTTCAGACGACAAGGCGGCACTCCGTTTAGTGGATTGAAGGAAGCCATCGTCTTTAAAAATGTCTCGTTTCGTTATTCAAGTCGTCAGGAAGAAACCTTGACATCGATCAGTTTCACCATCCCCCGTCATGGGATGGTTGCGTTGGTTGGTCCATCCGGCTCAGGAAAGTCCACCCTTTCCGATCTGCTTATAGGACTTCTCAGCCCCACCTTTGGAGCCATTCTTGTAGATGGCAAGGACCTTCAGACCCTGGACCTGAGCAGCTGGCAAAATTCACTCGGCGTGGTCAGCCAGGATGTTTTGTTGATTCACGACACCATCGCAGCAAATATCGCTTTCGGATCCCCTGTGGTTCCTTCCCCTGAAGCCATCCGCCATGCAGCGACCGCCGCCAACGCGGATGGCTTCATCAACCGACTTCCCCAAGGCTACGACACGATGATTGGTGAGCACGGCCACCGGTTGAGTGGCGGTCAGCGTCAGCGAATTTCCTTGGCGAGAGCCATGCTGCGGAACCCTGAGGTTCTTGTTCTTGATGAGGCCACCAGTGCGCTGGATAGCCACTCTGAGTCAGCGGTTCATGCGGCGCTTGATTCCTTCAGTCATGGTCGAACGGTGTTGGCGATTGCCCACCGGTTAAGTTCTATTCGCCATGCGGACACAATTCTCGTCATTGATGCTGGAAAAATTCTGGAGAGGGGTACCCACGACGAACTGATCGCCGCCCGTGGCGCCTATGCTGATTTGTGGGAACGCCAAGTCCATGGCCTAAGCCGGCCACACCTCCATAAGCAACTCTAATCAATCTTCCGGTGATGACATCTTGCAACAATTTTTACTCGGAAATCCCTTGTCTCAGTGAAGCCACATGTACGCATTTAGTGGCACCGGAGAAACCAATAATCCCATCGAGCTGTACTTGACGTGATTTCCATTGCGGTTATTGGGGCTGGTCCCGCAGGTTTAACAGCTTCTTATCTGCTTGCCAAAGCTGGATTCTATCCCGAAATCATGGAGGCAGATCTGACCTACGTGGGAGGGATATCCCGCACAGTGGTGTACAAAGATTTTCGGTTTGACATTGGTGGACATCGCTTTTTCTCAAAATCCAAAGAGATTGAAGATCTCTGGACGGAGATTCTGCCCACTGACATGATCGTCCGTGAGCGTCTCTCTCGTATCTACTATAAAAACAAATATTATCAGTATCCCCTGGAAGCAGCTGAAGTCATTAGCAATCTGGGCAAACGTGAATCTCTTCTCTGCGTTGGCTCCTACCTTAAGCAGAAGTTCAGACCAATTAAGAATGTTCACAATTTAGAAGACTGGGTTACCAATCAATTTGGCGCTAGACTCTATCAAACTTTCTTCAAGACGTATACAGAAAAAGTATGGGGGACATCTTGCCGCAACATTTCTGCCGATTGGGCCGCCCAGCGCATCAAAGGGTTGTCCCTTTCTAAGGCCGCTTGGGCCAGTCTCTTTTCTACCTCCACACAACCGCCACCAAGCGCTCCAAACCGTCAAGAGGTGATTAAGACACTGATTACGTCATTTCGGTATCCACGGCTAGGACCAGGAATGATGTGGGAGGCTGCAGCAAAAAGAATACAAGACCTTGGAGGGAGCTTACACATGGGTACCAAAGTTATAGCCTTGCGCCAAGACCAAGAAAATGGACTCTGGTGGCTCACCGCTCGGTCAGGCCATGACAGCATTGTTCGGCACCATGGCCCGTACGATCATGTGATCAGTTCAGCACCTTTGCGGAGCATTATCACCGCCGTTGAGCCCCGATTACCAAAGTCACTTTTGAATGCCGCTAATTCATTGCGTTACCGAGACTTTATTCTGGTTGCTTTGATTTTGCGGACAAGGCATTTTTTCCCCGATCAATGGCTTTATATTCATGATGCCAATTTAATGGTTGGACGCATCCAAAACTTCGGGAACTGGTCGCCAGAACTCATCCCCAACCCAGACTTGGCTTGCTATGGAATGGAATATTTTTGTTCAACGACAGACACCGTGTGGAAGATGTCCTCTGAGGAGATGCTGAAGGTGGCCATTCGTGAGCTGCAAACTCTGAAGCTGGCTGAACCAGGGGACGTGATCGATGGTTGCGTCGTGAAACAACCCAAAGCCTATCCGGTGTATGATAATAAGTATGAGGATGTGGTCAATTGCATTCGTGAAGGATTGACAAAACATTGCCCAGGCTTGCATCAAGTCGGACGCAATGGCCTGCACAAATATAACAACCAGGACCATTCCATGATGACAGGAATCCTGACTGCAAAAAACATCATTTCTCAACAGTTTTCTTTCGACCCCTGGCGTGTCAATCAAGATGCAGAATATCTTGAAGAAGATCGGTGAATGTCAATATTGAAAGATGATCTCCATACCTCTACAGGTCCAAGCTTGACCGTGATCATGCCAACCATCTCATGGGTTGGAGTATTTCCGATCTGCGTCAAGCGACTGAAGGCACTGGTGGAGACTGAAATCTGTGCGGGTTTTCCTATGGAATCCATCATTGTCTTCGATGGACCGCTGCAGCCGCCACCGCCATGGTTAGCCGCCCCCCATCTCAGGCTGGTCGCTACAGGGCGACGATCCGGGCCTGCCGCCGCACGCAATCTGGCGGCCCAACAAGCCACGGGTGAAGTACTGGTCTTTGTCGATGCCGACGTGGAGCTGCATGCCGAAAGCCTGTTCAAGATTCGCCAAGCATTTTTGGAAGATCCTTCTCTGGATGCCATTTTTGGTAGTTATGACGATGCGCCTGCCGCGCCGGGTGTCGTCAGTCGCTTCCGCAATCTCCTCCACCATTACACCCACCAGAATCATGCGGGCAGCGCATCCACGTTCTGGGCGGGTTGCGGCGCCATGCGTCGAGATGTCTTCCTTCGCCTGGGCGGATTTGACACGGCCTACCACCAACCCAGCATCGAGGATGTGGAGCTGGGACTGCGGCTTTGGCGTCAAGGCGGCCATCTTGTGCTGGACCCGAGCATCCAAGGGTGTCACCACAAACGGTGGACCCTGCACTCCATGGTGATCACCGACATCCGCCAACGGGCTATGCCTTGGTCGCAGCTGCTCCTGGCGGAAAAGGACACACCGGCCACCTTGAATCTGTCTCTGCGCGGACGCATCAGCGGAGCGTTGGCGCCGCTCGTGCCTCTCGGTCTTGTCCTGACCGTGCTGCCTGGAGGCCTGGTCGCTGGACCCCTCCTCGCCACCACGGCGCTGGTGTTACTGACGATCCTGAACCATTCCTTTCACTGCTTTCATGCTCGACGCTGTGGATGGCCGGACGCCATCGCGGGAATGGGACTGCATCTGTTGCACCTGTGCTGCGCCAGCGGGACCTTTGCGTGGATGGCCACCCGGCACGTCCTGCAGAAACCCCTGACCTGGCCCCTGGCCTTGCGCCAGCGACCTGCGCTACGGCAGGGTCTGGTCCTCCTGGCTCTGTTGACCCTGGCCCTCTTGGGCCTTCTCGCCATCAGCAAAGGGTTGGTGCTGGGCTGGAGCAACGCCAAGGACCTGCGGGAACGCTGGCCGGAGTGGGAACTCTTCCGCCAAGGCCACTTTCCGATGGGAGGGATTTACGGGGGAGATCCTCCCCCGGGTCTGCGCACCAGCCCCTACCCGATGTGGGCCATCCCCTTGTTTGCGCTCTTTTTTGTCCCTTGGGGGCTCCCTCAGGGCATCCTCACCATCCAGGTTCTCAGCCTCGTCTGCCTGGCCTTCATCGCCTGGATTGGTTATCAGTACTTAGCGCCCCATGGGACAGTCGCAGGATGGTTTGGAGCTCTCGCCCCCATCGCCATCAGCGGAAATTCCAACGCTCTGGCCGTTGCTCAGTTTTCCATCCTGTGCATGGGTTTGGTTTTCATGGAATGGCGACAACTCAGCCGACAACGGCCTCTGGCCGCTGGTGTCTCCTGGGCGTTGGCCATGATCAAACCCCAGATCTCGCTTCTCCATGTCACCCCGCTTGTCCTCAACAAAAGCCAGAGAAAAGGCCTCTGGTCTGGGCTCCTCACTCTTGCGCTGCTCAGTGTGGTGGCCATGCTCCACACACGCCTGAGTCCTTTCGTCTATGGATTGCGTTTTTTCAGAGTTCTGGGGAAAGTACAAGATGATTCTGGCTGGAATCTATCCCTTCAGTTGAGTCACTGGGGGGCTCCCACCTGGGCCATCCTCGTTGGGGCATCCTTGGGTGGGACCCTCCTATGGCGAAGCTGGCTGGATTGGAGACGACAGTCCCCCACTGCGTCCGTGCCGGAGATCGCTCAAGACCGCTGGATGATTTTGGCTGGGCTCTGCAGCCTGTTGGGCTATCTGGGGTTTTATCACCGATCCACCGACTTGATCATGCTTGCCCCTGCGCTTCTGGCCTTGGCTGATCTCAGCTGGCGGTGGCGCCGCCTTGGTATCACCAGCCTCACCCTTCTCATGGGCACAACGGTTTGGACCCCAGCCCGCCTCCTCCATGTCTCACCCGTCCTGCATGCGATGCAACATTGGATCTGGTGGGGAAGCGCCTTGGTCCTGGCCATGTCCTTCGTTCTCCCCCTTTCGCCTGCTCCGAAGTTCAAGCAAAATCCTGCCTCCAGGGTGGCTGCCCAATGACTTGAGCCCCTCGCCGACAAGGAGCAGAGGCCCCACTGGACTGGAAGGCAACGTCAAAAATCCAGGAATATGCTAGAGTGACCTCGGTGAGTGCTTTGTTGCATCGTGTTTATAAAAAATCGGCTAGTTCATCGCCAAGCCACTAAAAGGTTTTTCATTCATCCGCTGAGTTAGGATCAACTTTTCCCATTGAGTTAATTTATATTTTTTTGTTCCCACACTTCGCTTCGCTGTAACGTCAAGATTTCACCACTTTTCCAACTGGATTTCGTTGGGTTTTAGCCGCTGTTAAGCTATTATTGGCATTGGTATGAGGGGCTTGGTTTTGCTTGTGATAAGCCTGAGCCCTTAGTCGCCGCACCCTCCATCTCGACCACCTCCCAAACCTATGGCCAACCTTCAGGTTCCTTCCGTCTTCCCAAATATTCGCTCGGCCATCAGCGCATCATCCACTGGTGACAGCATTGTTATTGCTCCGGGCACATTTGATGTTACCGCTTTCCCGGCGGCGGGAGGCGCTCCAGCAACATTATCATACACAAATCCAGCTTCCAATATTTTTTCGATAACCGGATTCACCAACGTCACGTCATTGTCCTATCAAGGGAGTGGGCGTAGTGGAGCGTCATCGGGCGGCACCACACTCTCCGGAAATGCTCGCTTCTATGTCAGCAACCAAGATGGTGGCGCCCTTGGTAATCCAATCAGTGTCAGTTATTCGGGCTTCGAAGCTCTTTACTCCAATCCTTCGAGCAACTATATTTTTTCCACGGGCATCGCAGGAAACACATCTAATAATGTTAATGGCAACACAGTTGCTAGCAGTAAAACAAAAACCGTCTCGATCAACAATATTCAATTCTCTGGTACGCATCGAGGGAATGCTGGGGCAGCCGGAAATTACATTGACGTAGCAGGTATTCAAAATTTCACATTTTCCAATAACATCGTTAATCTCACAGGACAGTCTGGCTTTACTGGTAGCCAGGCAGTTTCGGGTGGCTCTAGCGTTGTCTTGGTGCAAGGAGGACAAACCGGATCTGTCAATATCAGCGGAAACACATTCAACGAGAGTGGGTATCGCAATGGCTTTTCCGTCTACGATAGCACTAACGTCACAATCTCATCTAACACGTTCTCCCGTTCTGCAGCAACGAGTTTTGTTCGCACGAATTCAAGTGGTGTTCCCAAAAGTAATAAGGTTGCTAATTCCACTAACGTTACTATTGGAGGAACCATTTCCACTGCCGGTAACACATTCAATAATGGCTCGTTTCTAGCTCTGGAAGGTGGTTCTGGGACCGTCAGATTCAATACATTTAACGGCACCAATATGGCAGCGCTGAGCTCCGGAGCCATCGGCATTTACTTGGAGGGTTCCCCGGCTCCAAACTACAACTTTACTAATAACACGTTCAGGTACGTTTCTCCATTTGTCAACGCCACGTCAAGTCCTGTTTATGTCACCACCAATGGGACGAATGACAATACATTTGTGAATCCCAACAACGGTAATAGTGCAGCCATTCAACAATTCATCACTGGCACCACTGGTAATGATGTTCTGACCTCCACCCTGTCTACGTCCGCCACGAATCGCAGAGACTTCATTGCAGGTGGCTTGGGCAACGATACGCTGGATGGAGGCGTCGCAGGCCCTGGAACTCCTCCTCCGGCTGCCGATTCAGACTTCTTCCTCTTCAACACAACACCTAATGCAACAACGAATGTAGACACAATCATTAACTGGACTGCAAGCAATGCAGCTGCTTATCAGCGCGATCAACTGGTGCTGGATCGGAAGATCTTCAAAGGCCTCACCGTGACCAGCTCGGTCTCAGGGAATGCTGCCCTGGGGATCGGCCAACTTGCCGCAACAAGCGGAAGCACTGGTGCCGGTGGCCAAGTGATTTCCAACCCCAATGGGACCTTCACAAGTTCGACCTCCGCTGAACGGATTGCCCTCGCCACAGGGGGATCGGCTCCCGGAACTTTGTATTATCAGGCGGGCGATGGTTCTGCTGCCGTCCCGTTTGCCCGCATCTCCACGGGTACCGTGGGGTCCGGTGCCTGGGTGACATCGCTCGCCCAACTCGGAGCCATCGCGGTGATCTGACGCAGGGAGCTCCACCTGATCCTTGATCGGCAAAAGCCACCCCTAGAGGGTGGCTTTTTTGTGCTCTTCGGGATTGATGCCGCCGAATTTAATCCGGGCATCGTTCCATCTGCTGGGAATACTTTGTCTGATCGGGTGGTTGAGCGGGAAGAGAAAAGTGAATATCTTGCAGCTGTTCCAATTGCTTGGCCACCACCAGAGAAACGGCAAAATAACCTCTTTCATTCAAATGAAGATCCAAATGCCCATACAGATCAGCAATGCCGGAGACTTCTGGCCGGAAGGATTTAGAAGCATCGACCAACGTCCCATGGGAGAGATAGAGCAACGGAAGATCAGCCTTTTTCGAGGCTGTCTGGAGCAGATTCAGGTTGAGGGTGTCCTGCTTTTTATAGGAATGGATTTGATCCGGATAAAGACTTGGGATGTAGTAGACGTAGACATGCGGCGTGATCGACTGGGCGAGCTTGAGAAAGCGTTCGTGATTGGTGAGAGACTTTTTATATTCCGCTGAACGCTTTGTGATGGTGACTCGGTCGAGGAGCATCGCTTTCAGCCAGATCATGGAATCCAAGCGACTCCGCAACCAAGGCACCTCTTGGCTGGCTTGCAGGGCCGGCCGCTCTATCGCTGCCGATTGGGGTGATGCGGCTTTGCCGCTTGCCTTATCGCCCTCATCAAAGGTGGAGACTCGGGCAAAGCTCTTGAGTCTGGCCTCTGCACGAAGATCATCCTGGATATCATTCGCATGTCCAAAAAACAGGATAGCGGTTGGTTTGTGGGGGAGATTTTTCTGGGCCCATAGGAGAGTTCTGTGTGAGTTAATGTAACCGTATCCACCCGTGCCAAAATTAATAAAGTAGATCCCATCTTTGCTCATTCTAGTCAAATAGGCGGGTATTGTCTCCGTATTGTCCGCGAGAGACCCCCGAACAAAGGAGTCGCCAAAGACCCAGACGACTTTGCTGAGAGCTTTAAGGTCGGTCCGTTGTGACCAGCTGCGTTCATTCACGCGGTAGCCATATTCGTTATAGGAATGTAATTTTGCTTCCCCATTCCTGTATTCAAAGTATTCGGAATTGGGCCTTTCGATGAATTCGCGAAAGCGATCAGCAACGACCCTGTCTTTGGGCCCCTTGCAGAAATGATGCTCCTCATCATGCAAAGCCAGCTTGGCATACCGACTGCGATCATCTCTTGCGGTGAGTGCCGAGCGCAGTCGAAAGGAAAACTCCAGAAGAGCCATTCCACAGACCATCATTGCAACGGCAAGAAGGCCTAAGTTTACAATCTTCTTGTCCATCATCATTCTTAAGTCCTCAACAATCTTACCGTCCCCACGCCCTTCTTCCAACCGGTTATCTTGCGACCTGCTGGGCCGCTTTCCAGATCTCAAGCCAGGCCAGGCAACGCGCCTCATTCTTGCTGATGAATCCACAAATTCCGCAACAACGAATCAACGACACCGAGGCCATCCGCAGCGGGACTCCACACAGGCCACGGGAATCGGTAAAGCCGAACTCGGCAGGTTGTCGCCTCCCTCCTCTGGGGCGCCAAGCCCCAGCGGCCCTGGCGCTTAACCAGCCGGCAACCACCACCTCCCATCCGCCCCGCCTAAAGTCCACGCACCAAAGGATGGAGCAGCCATGACCAGCACCCTGCCCTCCCCCCCCAGTGGAACCCGGTCCGAACCCCGACTGAGCCTTCAGGTGGAGGAGATTGCGGCGGACACCACCGCCATCCGCTCCCTGGACTGGGAACGCAGTCGGTTTGACATCGAATTCGGTCTGCGCAACGGCACCACCTACAACGCTTTTCTGGTGCGGGGCGAACGCACCGCCCTGGTGGACACCAGCCATTTGAAGTTTGCGGACACCTGGCTGCCTCTGCTGGAGGGACTGATTGATCCGAAAGCGATCGATGTGTTGATCGTGTCGCACACGGAGCCCGATCATTCCGGCCTGATCGGCCACCTGCTGGAGCTCCATCCCGATCTGGAAATTGTGGCGTCCAAGGTGGCGCTTCAGTTTCTGGAGAACCAGGTCCACCGGCCTTTCCGGAGCCGTGCGGTGAAAACAGGCGACAGTCTGGATCTCGGCACGAACCCCGACACCGGGATAGCTCATCGCTTTGACTTTCTGGCCGCCCCGAATCTGCATTGGCCGGACACGATCTTCTCCTTTGATCACGGCACAGGGATCCTCTACACCTGCGATGCCTTTGGCCTGCACTATTGCTCCGAGGCGCTGTATGACAGCGATCCCGGCGCGATCGCGCCTGATTTTCGCTTCTACTACGACTGCCTGATGGGTCCCAACGCCCGCAGCGTGCTGCAGGCTCTGAAGCGGATGGAGAGCCTGCCTGAGATTCAAACGATCGCGGTGGGGCACGGCCCGCTGCTGCGGCAACACCTGCCGTTATGGATCAGCGACTACCGCGAGTGGAGCAGTCAGCGCAGTGCGGAGGGTCCCTATGTGGCGGTCGGCTACATCAGTCAGCATGGCTTCTGCGACCGGTTGAGCCAGGCCATTGCCCGCGGCGTGGGCAAGGCGGGGATCGCCACGCAATTGGTGGATCTTCGCGCCACCGACGCCCAGGAGCTCTCCGCTCTGGTGGGCGAGGCGGCGGCGGTGGTGGTGCCCACCTGGCCAGGTCAGGCGGATGGCGACTTGCAAGCCAACATCGGCACCCTGTTGGCCGCCCTGAATCCCAAACAGTGGGTGGGCATCTACGACGCCTATGGCGGCAACGACGAGCCGATCGACACAGTGGCCAGCCGGCTGCGAAGCCTGGGCCAGCAGGAAGGCTTTGCCCCGCTGCGCATCCACCACGTGCCGGAGCCTGGTGACTATCAGCGCTGTGAGGAAGCCGGCACCGACCTGGGCCAGCAGTTGACCAAAGCCAAGGCGATCGCGGCGATGAAAGCCTTGGACGGCGATCTCGACAAAGCCTTGGGGCGCCTCTCGGGAGGCCTCTACGTCGTGACGGCTCGCCAGGGCGAGGGTGAGACAGCCCGATCGGGAGCGATGGTGGCGAGCTGGGTGAGCCAGGCGAGTTTCGATCCCCCGGGCCTCACCGTGGCGGTGGCCAAGGACCGGGCCATTGAGGCCTTGTTGCAAGTGGACGACCGGTTTGTGCTCAACATCCTGCGGGAGGACAACCATCAGCCGCTGCTGCGCCATTTCCTGAAGCGCTTCCCGCCGGGAGCCGATCGCTTCGCGGGAGTGGCCACCCTGGAGAGGGCGGCCTCGGGGGGACCGGTGCTGGGGGATGCCCTGGCCTATCTGGGCTGCCGGGTGCTCCAGCGGATGGAAACGCCCGACCACTGGGTGGTGTATGCCCTGGTGGAAGAGGGCAACGTGGCTGACGCCTCCGCCCAAACCGCTGTTCACCACCGCAAGGTGGGGAATCATTATTGAACCCTGCCGGCCGCGCCTGACCCATGGCCCACCTGACCTCTCCCTCCGCCGCTGACGCCGCCGCCGCTGGTGAACCCCCGCTGATGGGATCCCCCCCCGGGGAGGCCATCTCTGGTGGGTCCCCGGTCGGGGGGCCCGAAGCCGCAGGGCGGTCGGTGCTTTGCCTGCCGATCGAACCGGGGTTGCTCTGTCTGCGGGGGCTGAGTCCGCGGCGGCTGCGGTTTGAGGTGGAGTACGGCCTGGAACGCGGCACCACGGCGAACAGCTTCCTGTTCGAGGCGGGGCTGGCGAGCGATGGCCACGCCGTGCCGCCGGTGTTGATTCATCCGCCAGGAACGACCTACGCGGAGCCCTTCTTCGCCGCCCTGGCGGAGCGGGTGCCCGCAGAGGCGCCGTTGAAGGTGGTGGTGGGGGTGGTGAACCCGAACCGGGTGGAGCTGTTGCGGGCTATGGTGGCGCGCTGGCCGCACCTGGCGTTGGTTGCCTCGAACGCGGGGGCGAAGTTGGTGCGGGAGTTGTGGGAGCAGCGGCGGCCGGGGCCGGAGGGGGCCGCCGAGGCGGAGGACAGCGTGCCGCTGCCGCCGATCGATGTGGTGAAGCAGGAGGTCTGCCGGCCCCTGGCGGGGAGCTTGCGGTTGTGCCTGATCCCGGCCCCCACCCCCCGTTGGCCGGGAGCGTTGATGGCCTTTGAGGAAACGACGGGGCTGCTGATGAGCAGCAAGTTTTTCTCCGCTCACATCTGCGTGGAGGCCTTCGCCGAAGCCAACCGCAGCAGCACGGAAGAGGATCGCCGCTGGTTCTATGACTGTCTGATGGCGCCGATGGCCCGCCAGGTGGAAGCGGTGCTGGATCGGATCGAGGACCTGCCGATTCGCACCATCGCCCCGTTCCACGGACCCGCCATCGCCACCAGCTGGCGCAGCCTGCTGGCGGACTATCGCCGCTGGGGGGAAGGCCAGAGCCGGGCGCGGCTGTCCGTGGCCCTGCTCTATGCCAGCGCCTACGGCAACACGGCGGCCATTGCCGATGCTTTGGCCCGTGGCGTGTCGCGAACGGGTGTGCGGGTGGAGAGCATCAATTGCGAGTTCAGCGAACCCGATCCGTTGTTGGCGGCGATCCGCAGCAGCGACGCCCTCCTGATCGGCTCCCCCACCCTCGGGGGCCACGCCCCCACGCCAATCGTTTCGGCCTTGGGCACGGTGTTGGCGGAGGGGGATCGGAGCAAGCCTGTGGGGGTGTTCGGCAGTTTTGGCTGGAGCGGCGAGGCGATCGACCTGCTGGAAAGCAAGCTGCGCGATGGCGGCTTTGCCTTCGCCTTTGAGCCGATCCGGGTGCGCTTCAGCCCCGATGCCGCCACCCTGCGGTCGTTGGAGGAAACGGGCACGGGCCTGGGCCGTCGGTTGCAGACGGAGCAGCGCAAACGACAGTTGCGCCGTCCGGGTGGGGGGTTGCAAGAGAGCCGCAGCCAGCCGGCGATTCAGGCCCTGGGCCGGGTGGTGGGGTCGTTGTGCGTGCTCACCGCCCGCAAGGGGGAGGGCAACGCCGCGCTGTCGGGCGCCATGGTGGCCAGCTGGGTGAGCCAGGCGAGCTTCACGCCACCCGGCTTCACCGTGGCCGTCGCCAAGGATCGCGCCGTGGAAGGGCTGTTGCACATCGGCGACGGCTGCGTGCTGAATGTGCTCGCCGCAGGGCGGGAAAAAGGCTTGATGAAACACTTCCTCAGCCCGTTCCCCCCCGGCGCCGATCGGTTCGCGGGGGTGGCAATCAGCGCCAGCCCCGACGGCCAACCGGTCTTGGAGGAGGCCCTGGCCTGGATCGAGGCGACGGTGCAAAAACGCATGGATTGCGGCGATCACTGGCTGCTCTACGCCGAAGCGCGGCAAGGTGGGGTGTTGGACGCCTCCGGCACCACCGCCATCCATCAGCGCCGCAACGGGGCCACCTATTGAGGCGCGCCTGTCCATCAGCGCCCGCAGCCCTCAGGCCCAACGGCCGTCGACGCCAAGGAAGCACCTCCCCGCCAGGCAGGTGGCAAGACCGCAATGCGTTTCAGGCGATCAAAGGACAAGGGGGGTTGGTTAACAGGGGATTAGGGCTTGTTGAACAGAACCATCCCAAGCGCGGTGATCAAGGTGTGGCGCATCTGAGGAGTCTTAGCGTTTCTTCCAGTCCTTTTCGACACCCATGGCTGTCGAGCTGCATGAACCGGCGCCAACTCAGGCACTGGAAAGCGAAGCGGCACCAGCACAGGCGCTTGAGAACAGGGCTCAAGAAGGTCTGACCTGTGGACGATTCGCGCAGAACTTGATTCACAGCCAGGTGCGGCGGCTGGGCAAACTCCAGGCGGAGGTGCTCGCCGATCGCGACCCGGAACCCCTCCATCAACTGCGGGTGAGCCTGCGGCGTCTGCGCACAGCCCTGGGCCAGTTCGCGGCGGCCCTGGAGCTGCCCGATGGCGTGACGGAGCGCCGCGTCGCCTCCGTGGCCAGTCGCACCGGGCTCTGCCGGGACCTCGACGTGTTGACGCTGCGCCTGCGGGAGCAGATCCTCCCTCAACTGCCCGCCAACGAGGTCCAGGCCCTGAGAGGGGCGATGAAGCGCCTGGGCCAGGACCGGGAGAAGGCCCTTCAGGCGCTGTTCGAAGCCCTCCACGGTGCCCGCTATCTGAAATTGCTGGCGCGACTCCATCAATGGCAACAACACCCTCGCTTCACTCCTTTGGGGCACCAACCGCTGGAGCCTTGGCTGAATGAGTGGCCAGCGCCCTGCTTGGCGGGCTTGTTTCTCCACCCCGGGTGGAGGGAGGCGGATCCGGAAGCGGAGTCTTTGCACGACCTGCGCAAGCGCATCAAAAAGGCGCGTTATGCACTGGAGCCACTGGAGGCCTGGTGTGCGCCACCGCTGATCGCGTGGATTGAGCAGCTGCGGATGGCTCAGGACCACCTCGGTGAGCTGCATGATCTGCAGATCCTCAACCAGGGTTTTGTGGAGAACCAACGGCGCGGGCGCACTACCGACTTGCCCGTGCTCCACGCCGTTCTGGAGAACCAGCGCCTGCGGCATTGGCTGGGCTGGCGCCAGCTGGCGAACAGTCTCAGCACGGCCGCCTCTCGGCAAGAGCTGCAACGCCATCTGCTGGCGCTGGGCGATGGAGGGGCCTGTTGACCCCTCCTGACGCGATCACCGGTGGCTGAGGCGTCGCTTGAGCCGACGCGACCAGCCCAACGCCGCCGCAGCGCCAAACCAGGGCAAAGGACCCGGGACAGGTGCTGTGGCGATGGCATAGATCACTGAGGCGCTGGCGGCGGGAGTGCCATCGATGACGGACCCTGATGCGCTGAGGTCCTGGAGGGTGCCGGTCACCTCTGCGAGCGAAGCATTGAAGTCGTAGGCAAAAAGCGGTCCGTAACCTGCCGTCGAGCCTTCTCCCAGGGCAGCAAACACTTCCCCCGCAAAGAAATCAGCGTTAGCTTGGCTTCCCCACCAGGGCATGGAGCCACTGGGAGGAAGTTGGAACAAACTTGATGAACTATTGTAGGTGGTTTCCACGACCGAGACGTCATAGAGAACACCACCGAAATTGACGCCCACCGAATGGGCTGGAGCAGAGGCGAGCAGGGAAGCGACTGTGCCGATGAGGACAACAGTAGCCCGCAAACGCATGGAGGTTGTCATGAAAGGGATAGGGGGTTGGATCAAACAAATTCGAACTGGGCTGGATTGGCCAGGTTCAGCGATGCCAAGGTGGCTCCTTGAACAAAACCGATGGCTTCCGGCGAGGGTGCGAGGGAGTCGATGCGCACGCCGGCCACACCGGCATTTCGCCCGCCCACCAGGCGGTAGTCGCTGGCGAGGCCGTGGAGCTGGATGCGATCACCGGCGCTGAAATCGGTGATCAGGGCCAGATCAGCGCTGCCCAGGCCAGGGGTGCCATCGTCGTAGAAGCGACCCGAGGCATCCCCCAACACGAACAGATCGGCGCCGCCGCCACCGGTGAGCCGGTCGAAGGAGCCCCGACCCCGGAGGGTTGACCCCGCCGGCACGCCGATGAGGGTCTCGTCGGCGCCGCTGCCGGTGATCACATCACTGCCATCGGTGACGAGGCCAACGGTGGGCTGCTTGAGCAGAACGCTGATGGTGGAACCCACCTGCTGGCTGCGGGCGGCATCGCTGTAAAAGCGGAGCTCGAGGGTTTCATCGGGATCGTTGCTGGCGTCTGCGGCGATGGCCTTGGAGAGGGCGGCGCGGCCATCGCTGCCGATCACGGTGGCGCCCTCCAGCTGGCCATCGCGGACGTCGGCGGCGGTGATGCCAGCGCCGGAGAAGGACCAGAAGAGCGGCGTTCCCGGGGCCACATTGGCGGTGGACACGCCGATGGCCAGGGTGGAGCCCTCCTCCACCGCTTCCGCGCTCCTGGTGAAGGTGTAGCGGGGAGGGGAGGGGAGGTCGTCGTTCTGAATGCGGCCGCTGGCGGTGGTGGCGCCCTCCAGAAGAGATCCGCCCACTGGATTGGAGAGGCTCAAGGAGAAGACTTCATCGGCTTCCCGGGAGCCATCACCCACGATGTTGATCGTGATCTGCTGGCTGGTTTCCCCCGCCGCCAGGGTGGCGATCCCAGCGGGGAGGGCGGCCCCGGCGAAATCAAGGGCGTTGGCGGCGTTGGGGCCAGAGGCGCCCACAGCCCAGGACACGCTGACGGGAACGGAGGGATCCCCCTCGCGCCGCAGGGTGAAGGTGAACGGGGTGGCGCCGATGGAGCCTTCCGCCTTGTCGGCGGAAAGGGGGCTGAGGGTGAGGGTGG
>VGQX01000034.1 GCA_016882305.1 Cyanobacteria bacterium K_Offshore_surface_m2_239 | reverse complement strand
GTCACGGCCTCCAGCTGACTGGCAAGGTCCTCCCGCGGCGCGCTGTCCGGTGGTGGCGCTCCCGGACACCCCTGCGGGGCGGGCATCGGGGCGGTGACCCGAGGTTTCTCCACCTTTCCGAAACGATGGCGCACGCCCAGGAGATAGCCGTTGCTTCCCTCGCGCACGCCGCTGTAAAGGCCATAGGCGCCGGAGCGATGGTGGATGCGTCCCACGATCGACCACTCCGGCGTCACGAGGCCCTCGACCTCGAAGGCGAGGTAGTTGAGGAAGGTGGAATAGTTCTCCCTCTCCGTCCGCTCCCAGTTGCTGGCCTGGGTGAGCAGGCTCACGCCCTCCTCAAAGAAGACGTTCAACCAGGGCCGGAGCCAGAGGCGGGCGCCGATGCCCAGGGTGACCTCGCCGAACGTCTGCGTGGGGGTGTCGGCAAACGGAACCGCCTGGTTGTAAGGGCCGCCCCCCTGACGCCGCGCATGATGGCCCACGAGGTTGGCATCCAACTCGATGGACACGGGCCCGCCATTGATGAGGCGTCGCTGCAAGCCCAGCCCCAGCAAATATTCGGGCCTCGCGTCGCCATCGAAGTAGAAGGCGCCGCCGAAGTTGGCCGTGGTCATCTGGCCCGCCCAACCGGTGACCGCCCAGGGATAGGGATGCCACTCGGGGATGGGGGGGAGGGAGGGCGGACAGCTGAAGGGCTCGGGGGGAGGCAGGGGCGTGGAGGGGGGCTGGGTCAGATCCAGATCCTGCGCGCTGCCATCCAGCTCCAGCACGCCGTAGACGTCCTCCATCTCGCCATTGCCCTCCAGGAGGCTGTAGCGCAGGCGGCTGGCCTGGAAAAACTGCTGTCCCCGCTGAAACCGCACGGCGCCCGCAGCAAAAAGCGTGCGGCTGGCGGGATCGAACTCAAGGCGATCCGCCTGCAGGCGCCCCCCCGCGATCTTGGCGGTGACGTTGCCAGTGCTCACGAAACGCTCCAGCTGGGCGTCATAGTCCTGCCGGTTGCTCATCAGCTCGAGCTCCAGCGGAATGGCGTCCACCGCTCCCGGCGGGGGGGGGGGGGGGGGGGGGGGCGTCGCGGGCGCGGCCAAGACAGGCCGCTTGGCGGCGCCCGGGTCGCCAGGGGCAAAACCGGCGGACGTTGGGACGGCAGGCGTCGGGACAACAGGCGTCGGGACGGCGGAGCGGGGAGCGGAAGGCTCCGATGGCGGGGAAGGGTCCGCCAAGGACGCCGACGCCGGGGGGCCCGCAACGGTGGCGACAACGGCGGCGGCCGCAGGCAACGGCGGCAACTGCACAATGAGCACGCCCTTTGGCTCGGCTGGGGTTGCCTCTGGCGGCGGACTCGCTTCCGCCAGAACCTCTCGTGCCTCGGCCTCTCGTGTTTCCTGCTCTCGCGTCTCGGCCTCTCGGGCCTCGGTCAGGGTGATGGGGGGGCCCAGGGCGTCCTTCGCCAGGGCGGCGGATTGGTCAAAACCAAACGCCCCCAAAAACAGGAGCGCCAATCCGGTGGCGGCTCTCACACTGTCCCGGGAGAGGGAGTCCGGCGAGGCTGGGGCCGGGATCTGGCGATGGGGCACCACCTACGGCCCACTCTCTCAAGGTGGCAGTGATCTTGCCACGTGATGTCGACCCCGAGGGATGCGCGTCAGACGGTTCGCTTCTCGGTAGCCACGCCGCTCAGCGACGGCTCCATCCCCCACGCGGCGTGTCACATGCGGCGGCAAGACAGAGAGCGTCAAGTCTCGCCATGGACGGCCTCACTCCTCCAGGTCTTTGCGGCTGGGCGTGCGGCTTGGATCGCTGGCGAGAAAGCCAAACACAAAAATGCCGATGAAAAAGAAAACAACCGAGTAAACCGAGATCTTGAGGGCGAGCATGGGCTCTCCAGCGTGGTACAGGGGAGGCGGGCGCGTCGGAACGGGCAGTCCCCGTGCGGCCGACACATCCTATGGGTCCTCCATGACGATCCAGAGGGAAAGGGGCCAGCGAGGGGCGGTTCCTGTTGGGATTGAAATGTTTTCGCCCCCCCTTGTCCGCCGTGGTGAACCCCCTGGAGCTGCAATCCCTCTGGCGGCGAGCCACCACCGACGCTGACGACGCGTCCGCCCTGCTCCTTCCCTGGGGAGCCCGCCATCGGCCGGATTGGGCGGCGCGCGGTCTGATCATCTGGCCGCGCGGGGGGCAGTGGTGCCACCTGCGACTGTCCCTGGCCTGCCCGGAGGACTGGCGCTCCCTGGGCCCGCGGGTGGCCCGCGCCCGCCTGGCCCTGCGCTGGTGGGCGGAAGCGGCGGAGCTCTGGGTGCGTGGCACCCGCGTGCACACGGGCGATCTGTTCGACAGTGGCTGTCGCTGGGCGCTGCCGGAGGCGTGGTGGGGGGACGCCCCCTGGCCCGTGGAACTGCGCCTGCGCAGTCCCCTTCATGACGATGGCGCGCTGGTGCTCAGTCGCCTGGAGCTGGAGCCTCTCGACGCCTCTGATCCGCAGGGAATCCTGGACGGGACCGTGGCCGCGCTGCGGGCCCTGCGGGAGGAGAGCGGGTCGCCAGGCGAGACCGGCCAGGCCGGCCGCTGGCAGGTGCTGGGCCATGCCCATCTCGATCTGGCCTGGCTCTGGCCCGTGGCGGACACCTGGCGGGCGGCGGAACGCACCTTTCATTCCGTGCTCGCCCTGATGGAGCGCCGGGAGGAACTTCACTTCGGCCAGTCCACCCCGGCCCTCTACGCCTGGCTGGAGCACCACCGCCCCTCCCTGTACGAACGCATTCGGGAGCGGATGCGCCAGGGCCGTTGGGAACCGCTCAATGGCCCCTGGGTGGAATGCGATGCCGTTCTCCTCGGCACCCCGTCGCTGCTGCGCCAGTTTCAGGAGGGCCAATGGTGGTCGCGGCGGGCCTTTCCCGAGTGGACCCACGCCCTGGCCTGGCTGCCCGACAGCTTTGGCTTCAGCGCCGGCCTGCCCCCGGTGGCGGCGGCCACGGGCGTGCGCTGGTTCTGCACGCACAAGCTGGCCTGGAATGGCGACAACCCGTTTCCCCATCGTCTCTTTCGCTGGCGCGGGCGCTGCGGCCGGGAGGTGCTGGCCCTGATGACCGCGCCGATCGGCACCGATGGGGATCCCGTGGCGATGGAGCGCTTTCGCCTGGCCTGGGAGCGGAGCAGCGGCGTGGCGGAAGCGCTCTGGCTGCCAGGGGTGGGCGACCACGGGGGCGGACCCACCCTGGAGATGCTGGAGCAGCTGGCCCTCTGGCAGGGGCGAGAGGGCACGGCGCCCCAGACCCACGGAACGGTCCGGGACCATTTCGACCGCTTGGAGCCCCTGGCGCCTCGGCTGCCGGTGTGGCGGGATGAGCTGTATCTGGAGCTCCATCGCGGCTGTGCCACCAGCCGGCCGGACCAGAAGCGCCACAACCGCACGCTGGAGCGCCTTCTGCGGGAGGCGGAGACCGCCCTGGCTCTCCTCGCCGCCGCCCCCTGCGGCGGGGACCCCGCCGCAGGGGGGGAGACGCCCGCCCCGGACTGGCGCCCCCTGCTCTTTCAACAGTTTCACGACATCCTGCCGGGCACGGCGATCCCCGACGTGTTCACCCAGGCGGAGCCGATCTGGCGTCGGGCCCGCCGCGAGAACCGGCGCCTGCGGGATCAAGCCTTGACGCGACTGTGGGGCGGCCTGGAGCCCGCTGGCTCCCGGTGGATCGCCGGCCAGCTGACGTGCCTGCCCCCGACCCCCCGCACCGCGCGCCTGCCAAGGGGACGCTGGCTCCACGGCGGCGTGCCCTTGCCCACTCAGGACGCTCCCGGCGGCGGGACGTGGGTGCAGCTGCCGGGGCTGGACGGCGTGGCGGCCCTCCCCCTTGAGCGGGAGCGATCGGCGTCGCCCCCCGCTCTTCCCCCGACCGCCCCCTGGCGGCCGGTGACGCTCCAACGCCTGTCGGAGAGCGCGGGCCCGGGGCGCTGGCGCCTCGCCAATGGCCTGGTGGCCGTGACCCTGGGCCCTCTAGGGGTGGAGGGGTTGGAGGACGCCGCCGGCCAACCCCTGCTGGCGGGTCCCCTGCGCTGGTGCCGCTACGGCGATCGCGGCGAATTCTGGGATGCCTGGGATCTGTCCCGCGTCTACGGCGACCATCCCCTGCCCTGGACCTGGGAGGAGGAGCCACGGTGGGTGGAGGAGGGACCGCTCTGTGTCCGCCTGGTGTGGCGGGGCCGTTGCGGGCGGAGCGCCGTGCGGCTGGATGGCCGCCTGCTGGCGGGCTCCCCCTGGTTCGAGCTGGTGCTGCGCGTTGATTGGCGGCAGCGCCATGAGCTGCTGCGCCTCGTGGTGCCCCTGGCCTCCCGAGCCTGTCGCTGGGCGGCTGATGCCCCCGGAGGGGTGAGCGAACGGCCGACGGTGCCCCGCACCGCGCGGGAGCGGAGCCGGTGGGAGGTGAGCGCGATCAGCTGGATCGCGTCGGTGGGGGACGGGCGGGGCGATGGCCTGGCCGTGGTGCTGGATGGGCCGCAGGGGGTGGCTGCGGGGCCGGAGGAGCTCTCCGTCTCCCTGGTGCGCGGGCCGACCTGGCCCGATCCCGGCGCCGACAACGGACTCCAGCGGCTGCGCTTGGCCTTGATGCCCGCGTCGGGGGGCTGGCGCGCGGCGGCGGTGCCCCAGCAGGCCTGCCGGTTCCGGGAGCCCCTCTGGCTCCGGCCCGGAGCCTCCCGCGACACGGATGCCGCGCGCGTCTCCCTGCCCCATCAGGAGCCCGACGTGGTTGTGGTGGGGCTGCGGGCGGCGGCGGGGGACGGGCGCGAGAGCATCCTGACGGCGCAGAACCTGGGACCCTGCCGCCGCCGACTGCGCCTGCCCGACCACGCGGTGGTGGTGGGTCAGGTGGACGGCCTCCACGACCCGCTGGACACCACCGGGACGGACGCGAACGACCCGGGTCGTGACGCGGACGACCCGGGTCGCGATCCGGTCCTGTCGCCATGGAGCCTCACCTTTTGGCGTCTTCGCCTGTGACGGCTGGGCCCGCGCCGGGGCGCAAGATCACCGTCGGTGGTTGGCAACAGGGTGTTGGAAAGGTTTTCTCGGAAACTTTTCTCGGTGCTTTTCCAGGAGCCTTTTCTCGGAGCCTTTGCTCAGAAACTTTTCTCTGAACATTTCTGTCGGAGCCTTTTGCGAAGACTTGTCTTCGCAAGCTGGATCCCGGAACGCGGTCGGCAACGACCTTGATTGGACCGACCCGTGAACGCGGACTCACCTGGCCGCACCTGGCGGTCGATGTTGTGGTTGTGGCGTGGACCGGCGGGGACGTCGGAGCGCTTCGGACCGGGAGCGTCAGTCGTCGTGATCGTCGAAGGGATCGGTCAGCCCCTTGGAGGGGGGGCCGAAGGCTTGATAAACGCCGAAGCCCGTCAGGGCGAGCAGCACCGCCAGGACGGCCAGGGCCACCGACAGAGCCGGGGAGGCGGTGGAGAGGGTTGGATCCATGGGCGCGGGGGGCGAGGCGGGGCCGGAGGGAATTACGTCACAACTCTCGACAGCGCCTCGTGGAAGAGCTGGCAAGACCCTTAAAGTAGCCAGCACGCTGACCCATCCGAGAGGATCGAGCCGCCATGGCCCAACGCACCCGCCTGGGAGACATCCTGCGCCCCCTGAACTCCGAATACGGAAAGGTCGTTCCCGGTTGGGGCACCACGCCAGTCATGGGACTGTTCATGGCGCTGTTCCTGGTGTTCCTGCTCGTCATCCTGCAGCTTTACAACAAGTCCCTGCTGCTGGAAGGGATCAATGTGAACTGGAACGGCGTCGGCTGAACGCCGCCTTCCCCCTCTCCTCAGATCACGATGAACATCTTTGGGATCGGCCTGCCGGAGATGGCCGTGATCGCGGCCATCGCGTTGATTGTGTTCGGTCCGAAGCGGTTGCCGGAGATGGGCAAGACCCTGGGTCGCACCTTAAAGGGCTTCCAGAGCGCTTCCCAGGAATTCGAGCAGGAGTTTCGCTCCGCCCTGCGCACAGCGGAGGAGGACTCCTCCCCTCCATCCGCGACGGCCATCGCGCCCGCCCCGGTGCTGACCGCTGAGGCGACGGCCCCCGCGCCACTCGCCGCGGAGGTGTTGGAAGCGGAAGCGGCCGCACCCACGGCTCCGGTCTCTCCGCCACCGTCGGCCTGAGCGGGAACGGTTCGGTGGACCTTCAATTGGTGGTCGGGCTGGGCAATCCTGGCCCCCGCTACTCCCGCACCCGCCACAACGTGGGGTTTCTCGCGGTGGAGCGCCTCGCCGCAGCTGCGGGGCAATCCTTCCGCCACAACAGCAAATTGCAGGGATTGTTGGCGGAAGTCGGCGTGGGTCCAGGGCGCCTGCGCCTGCTGATGCCCCAGACCTTCATGAACGACAGCGGTCGCTCCGTGCGGGCCACCCTCGACTGGTTCGACCTGCGGGCGGATCAAGTGCTGGTGATCGTCGACGACATGGATCTGCCGTTGGGTCGCCTGCGCCTGCGGGCCTCCGGCAGCGCTGGCGGACACAACGGCCTGCGCAGCCTCATCGACCATCTGGGCGGTGAGGGTTTTGCTCGGCTGCGCATCGGCATCGGCCCCCCCGGAGGGGATCCTCGCGAGCGCAAAAGCCGCACCGTTGGTCATGTGCTCGGCTCCTTCGCCACCGAGGAACAGCCGATTCTGGAGCGGGTGCTCGCGGAGGTGGAGCGGGGGGTGGCCTTGATCCGCGAGCGGGGTCTCGAGCGCGCTGGCAACCAGTTGAACAGTTTCCGGGCTCTCGCTGAGGCATCCTGAACCACACCCTCGCATCCTTCGCCCCGGCCTCCCTTGAGTCGCCTGCCTTCGACCACCGCCCAACTGCGGGTGTTTCGTCAAAGCTTCCAGCCCTGTCGACTGGAGGGGGAGGTGACGGCCGGAGGGTTTCATTGGACCTTCTGCTGGGCCTTTGATCGCGGGGAGCTCACCATCGAACCCTCCCTCGGGCGGGCTCTGATCCAGGACGCCCTGATGCGCTTCCTCCTGCGGGCCGACTACCAGTTGGAAGCCGGTGGCGATTACGCCTTCACCGTGCGAGCGAGCTTCTGAGGGCCGGCGGGCAGCCTGCTGAGGGGGTGGCCGAGCCAGCGTTCCAGCAACAGCTGGGCGACGACGTCATCCCAATCACGCGGGGGCTGGCGCAGCCCTTCCGGCAGCCAGCGCCGCCAACCGCGGGGCGGCTCCAACCGCCAGAAAAGGCTCCGCGCCTCCAGGGTGGACCGGCGCTCGTCGATCAGATGGAGCGGCAGCCCCTCCCCCAGCCGTTGCCGCCATTCCCGGCTGCCGGTGCCATCCCCCATCACCACCGCCTGGATCACCCCCTGCCGTCTCCACTCCTGGAGCCGGGCGAAGCAGTCCGCCGGCGGGAGCACCCGGGCTTCCAGCACCAGGCGGCAGTCCGGATCGGTGCGCACCAGCCCGCACTTGCTGCGGCCGGGATCGAGTCCCGCCAGGGCACCGCGGGGCGGATGAGGGAGTTCGACGGCGGAGCTCATGGGGACCAGCGCAGGTCGACGGCGATGGGATCGGGGGTGTCGGCATTGCCCCGCGCCACGGCCTCCAGCGTGGCGGGCTGGCCCTCCGGGCGCTGACTGAGGGTCACAGCCAGCCGATTCAAGCCCGTCCCATCCACCTCCAGGCCATCGACCAGCGTGCCGCGACGCTGAGCCTGGGTGAGAGCGGCGGCGAGCAGGAGATTGATGCGACTGCGCACCTCCTCCGGGGAGCGCACATCGCCATCCAGCACGGTGCGCGCCAACACCTCCCCGCGACGCACCACGGGCCGATTGGGCCGCAGATCGGGGAAGGCCAGCACCCGTTGCTCCCCGCGCAGGATGTTGGCCGCGGACCGGATGATCACCACCCAGGTGCCCGATTTCCGCAGGGCCTGATCGAGGCGTTCGATGTCACTGCGGGGCACGAGCAGGATCTGGCGGTTGACCTTCTGGCCAGGGAGCAGCAGGCGATACGCGGTGGCGTTGGCCTCCTGCAGGAGGGCATCGATGGAGCGCCGCCCGTCCTCCTGGCGGCCGAGGCGGATCCGTGCCACGGCCAGGGGCTGGCCGCTGGCGATGAGCACATCCCCCTGACGAAGGGCCAGCACCTTGCCCTCCAGATCCTTGAGCTCCTTGGCTCCCGCTTCAATGCGAGCCCGAACCCCGGCCAACTCCTTCTCCGTGCGCTGGATGTCCGCGTCCCGCGCCTTGACATCGCGGCTGAGGCGCGTCCGTTCCGCCTCCAGGCGACGGCGCTGGTCCTGCAGCGGACGCAATTCCTGACGGAGCTCGCCCGCGCGCCGCTGGGCGGCGCTGAGCGCGCGGGTGACCTTCCGCTCACTGGCGACGGCCGCGTCACGCCCCTGCAGAGCCCGGTTGCGCTCCTGCCGACTGCGGGCAAGCTCCCGCTGATTGGCGCGGAGCTCCTGGCGGTTGCGCTCCAGATCCGCTGTGGAGCGCCGCAGATCCGCCTGGCTGCTGATCAGGGCGGAGCGGCTCTGGCGCAGGCGATCCTGCAATTGATCCAGCTCGAACAGCCCCACCCGCAGGCGCTCGCTCACCAGGAGAAGCAGCCCCAGGGAGAGGGCGCTGATCAGGCTGCCGGTGAGGGCGGTGATGACGACGGCGGTGTTGCGCGGCCGCAGGTTGAAGAGGCTCAGACGGGCCTTGCCAACCTTGCTGCCAAGCCGATCCCCCAGGGTGGAGAGGACCCCTCCCAGCACCAGCAGGGCAAGGATCAGCAACCACCCCGACACAGAAGCTCCCGAGTGGGTTCAGTATCTCTGGGCTTCGGCCCGATCCCCGCGGTTCGCCGCTCGCGATGAATGGTTGGCGTGGAAACGGGGGCTCAGCTGAACCGCTTGGCCAGGGCGATGGGATCAAAGACCGTGATCTTCTTTCGGTCAATTTGCACCAAACCATCGTTGCGCAAGTCGCCCAGCAGCCGAGTGATGGTGACGCGGGTGGAGCCGATCGCCTCGGCGATCGCCTGGTGGGAGAGGCGCAGATCGATGGTGATGCCCTCGCTGCCGGGAACGCCGAAATCACGGCAGAGCACGAGGAGAAAACTCACCAATCGGGACGACATGTCGCGATGGGTGAGGGTTTCAATCATGGTTTCCGTCTGCAGGATGCGGGAGGAAAGGCCCTGCAGCAGCAGCAGACCGACGCTGGCGTCCTGCTCGATGGCACGGCGCACGGAGGTGGCGGGCGCCGTGACCAGCTCCACCCGGGTGAAGGCGATGGCGTGATAAAAGCGATCGGAGCGCTGGCCGGTGAGGAGGGAGAGAACGCCGAAGAGGCTGTTTTCCCGCAAGAGGGCCACGGTGATCTCCTCTCCGGATTCATACACCCGCGACAACCGCACCGCCCCGCGGCGGAGGAGATAGACCTTCTCGGCCGGATCCCCGGGGAAAAAGATCGTCTTGCCCCGCTCCACGCTCTCGGTGCTGCTGCCCGCCAGGGAGGGCACGACCTCCAAGAGGGTGGGATGGTTGGTGGCCAACCCCCCGCCGGATGGAAGCGGCCCCGGAGGAGCCCCCCGCTGACCCGTCGGGCTGTAGCGACTGAATCCCTGGCTGCCGACCATGGTGAGGGCCCAATGGGCGCAAGCTAAGAATCGCCACAACGGATTCTTGTAGCGAAATTGACTTATTGCCCTTTCATTGTCGCAGAGCACACCCACGGAGCCGGCCGCTTCATGGGCAGACCACTACCGGTGGTGTGAGGGCCCCGTGGATGCCGCTACATTCAGAGCATGGCTTTCGCCCGCCGTCGATGACCGCCCGCCTCGCCCCCGCTCATCCCGCTCATCCCGCTCCGCGCAACGAGGCCGCCTCCCGTTCTCTCCGTCTCCTGCAGACGCCCGCCCCCCATCTGCCCCCCCAGCCCGAGGGCCTGCTCCAGATCCACACCGCCCCCCATCGGGGCAGCTTCGCGATGGTGCTGAGCCAGGCGCTGCGGTCTGCGGGTCTGGGCAGTCGGGTGCTGGTCTGCCAGCTGCTGAAGGGGGGTGTGGATCAGGGGATCGAGGGGAGTCCGGTGCTCTGCGGCCGCCTGCGCTGGTTGCGCCCGGCCACCCCGTTGTGCCTGGAGGTTGACGCCGAGGCCTTGGACCTGGAGCCGGTGGAGGCGGCCCGCACGGGGCAAGCCGTGCGGGAGGTGTGGGCCTACAGCCGTGAACAACTGCTGGAGGGGAAGCTGGATCAGCTCGTGCTCGATGAACTGGGCCTGGCGATCGAGCTGGGCTATCTCCCCCTGGAGGAGGTGGTGGACACCCTGGAGCGGCGCCCTCCCCAGCTGGATGTGATCATCACGGGTCCGGCGGTGGCCGATGCCCTGCTGGCCATGGCCGATCAGATCACCGAGCTGCGACGGCTCACCTGAACCGGTGAGAGCCGACCCACGAGCCGGCGCCTCTTACGCTCAGGGATCGAGGGCCTGCCATCCGCTCGTTCGCCGATGCTCAAAAACGACCGCTGGATCAAAGAGCAGGCCGCCATGGGGATGCTCGAACCCTTCCAGCCCACCCTGGTGCGCCATCTCGATCCCGACGCTCGCTCCGGGCCGGTGCTCAGTTTCGGCTGCAGTTCCTATGGCTATGACCTGCGGCTGTCGGCGAAGGAGTTTCTGATCTTTCGCCATGTGCCGGGCACGGTGATGAATCCGAAGCGGTTCAATCCAGCCAATTTGGAGCCCGTTGTCCTGGAGCGCGATGGCGACGGCGCCTACTTCATCCTTCCCGCTCATTCCTACGGGCTGGGTGTGGCGTTGGAGCGCTTGCGGGTGCCGCCCAACATCACGGTGATCTGCCTTGGAAAAAGCACCTATGCGCGCCTCGGCATCATTGTGAACACCACCCCCGCCGAAGCCAGCTGGGAGGGCCATCTCACACTGGAATTCAGCAACTCATCCGGCGCCGATTGCAGGGTTTACGCCGAAGAAGGCATCTGCCAGCTGTTGTTTTTTGAAGGCGATCCCTGCGACACCACCTATCAAGATCGGCAGGGCAAATATCAAGATCAGCCCGAGCGGGTCACCCTGGCGCGGATTTGAGGCGGATAGATTCCCATCACTTGAGGATCAGCAAGCTGCTGCTCCGCACAGGCCGTGTGATCATTGTGGCAATCAAGCCACTGATGCCATCTCTGGCGCTGCCATTGCTGAGGTTGCCGGAGCGACCGTCTGAAGGAGGTTCAGACGACTCAAAACGGCAGAGGAGCCCCAATCATGCCGTCGTTGGCGGCTGCCTGCCGCACGGCGGCCTGACTGAACTGGTGGAGGCACTTGCGGCGGCTGAGGGCCAGACTTGAGGGCGAGATGCGCTGAAGAGAGCAGCCGAATGGGGGCAGACGATCAGCAGCTGGAGCTTCTCGGTGCTCTGGAAGCCCTGGGCGGCTCGGCGGGGAACGGCAGGCTGCGGGATCTGCTGGGCTGGGACGAGGCCACCCATGACGCGGTGAAGGCTCCGCTGATCGCCACAGGCCAGCTGCAAAGCGGCCGAGGACGCGGAGGCTCGGTTTGCCTGGCCGGGACAACTCCTCGTGCCGCTCCGGCCGTCCCTGGACCCGGCTCCCAGCCCACCGGCAAACAGAACCTCTCGGCCTTCATCTGGAGCGTCGCCGACCTGCTGCGCGACGACGACAAGCAGAGCGACTACGGCAAGGTGATTCTGCCGTTCACGGTGCTGCGCCGGCTCGATTGCGTCCTGGAGCCCACCAAAACGGAAGTGCTTGAGGAGAAGACGGCGCGGGAGGCCCAGGGCCTCGACCCGGTGCCGTTCCTGCTGCGCAAGGCCGGCCAGAACTTCTGCAACACCTCGCCGCTCGACATGAAGCGGCTGATGGGCGACCACGACAACATCGGCGAAAACTGACGCAGCTACATCCAGGCGTTCACGCCGGAGGGGCGTGACATCTTCGAGCGCTTCGAGTTCCACCTGCAAGTGGATCGGCTGGAGAAAGCCGGGCTGCTGTACATGATTGCCGAGCGTTTCGCCCAGATCGACCTGCATCCCGAAACGGTGAGCAATGCCGAGATGGGGCTGGTGTTCGAGGAGCTGATTCGCAAGTTTGCGGAACTCTCCAATGAAACAGCTGGGGAACACTTCACGCCAAAGGAAGTGTTCCGTTTGATGGTGAATCTGATCTTCATTGAAGACGATCAGGCCCTCACCCAGCCCGGCATCGTGCGCAGCCTCTACGACCCCACCGCAGGCACCGGCGGCATGCTCAGCGTGGCCGAGGAACACCTGGTGGGGATGAACCTCTCGGCGCGGCTGGTGCTGAGCGGCCAGGAGCTGAATCCGGAGAGCGATGCGATCTGCAAGGACGACATGCTGATCAAGGGGCAGGACATCAAGAATATCCGCTTCGGGAACACGCTCTCGGATGACCAGCTGGGCGATCAGAAATACAACTACATGCTCTCCAATCCCCCGTTCGGGGTGGAGTGGAAGAAGATTCAGAAGGAGGTGCAGCGGGAGGTGCAGCGGGAGGTGCAGCGGGAGGCTGACACGCTTGGCTTTGCCGGACGATTCGGATCGGGGCTGCTGCGGGTGAGCGATGGCTCGCTTCTGTTTCTGCTGCACCTGATCAGCAAGATGCGTCTAGCAAAAGATGGCGGCAGCCGCTTCGGGATTGTGCTGAATGGGTCACCGCTGTTCACTGGAGGGGCGGGCTCATTGATGCCAGCGGCTTCTGGCAGAAGATGCGCAAGAGTCTGGGCAGCAAGCGCAAGGAGCTGAGCCCCGAGCACATCGAAGAGATCACCCGCCTGTTCGGCAGCTTTGAGGAGTCCGAGAAAGACGGCAAGCCGATCAGCAGGATCTTCCGCAACGAAGACTTCGGCTACCGCACGATCACGGTGGAGCGCCCGCTGCGAGATGATGCCGGCAATGTGGTGCTGGGCCAGCGCGGCAAGGCCAAGGGCCAGCCCCAGGCCGATTCCAGCCTGCGCGACACCGAGAACGTGCCGCTCTCGGACGACGTGCAGACCTACTTCGAGCGGGAGGTGTTGCCCCATGTGCCCGACGCCTGGATCGACCACGAGAAAACGAAAGTGGGCTACGAGATTCCCTTCAATCGTCACTTCTATGTGTTCACGCCGCCCCGGCCGCTGGAGGTGATCGATGCGGAGCTCAAGCAGGTGACGGATAGGATCCTGGCGATGATCGGGGGGCTGAGTGGTTGAGCGGTGGCATGGTGGGAACCGCAATAGCTGAGAAGGGAATCATCATCATCGCCGGCCCCAATGGCGCCGGCAATACCACGTTTGCCCGTGAGTATCTGCCGTTGGAGGTTGGCATCACCGCCTTCATCAATGCCGATCTGATCGCGGCCGGCCTCTCACCCTTCGCGCCGGAGCTTGTTGCCCGGCGAGCGGGGCGGCTGATGCTGGAGGAGATCGATCGTTACGCCGCAGCTGGGATCAGCTTTGCCTTTGAAACCACGCTGGCGGGGAAGGGTTATGCCCAGAGAATCCATCAGTGGCAGGCTGATGGCTTTAGCGTCAAGCTGATTTTTCTAAAGCTTTCCCACGAGGAGGCTGCCATTCGCCGGGTCGCCGAGCGGGTGGCTCAAGGAGGACATTCGATTGCCACTAATGTGATCTGTCGGCGCTTCGCAAGTGGCCTGAGAAATTTCGCCTCTCTCTACCAGCCCATCGTGGATGCCTGGCAGTTGATCGATAATGGTGGCGACCAACCGGTGCTGCTTGCGGAGGCGATAAACCGATGAGCCTGGGATTTACAAGCCACCTCAACGACCCTGATCTCGATCGGGTTTCAGCGGCCCTGCTGCGTGCCGGCCAGCGGGCCCGGGAGCTGGCCCGTCAGACCGGCACCGGAATTGCCATCGAGATCGATGGCGAGCTGCGCATCCTTGAGGGGGACGAGCTCGAACCGGATGCGGAGACAAGCGATGGGGGCTGACGCGCTGGAGATCGACGCCGAGGGCCTGCCGCTGTTCCGACGCGATGCGGATTGCCCGCCGGCAGAGGGTCTTGATGTGGCGCGCGCCCTGGAGCTGGAGCAGGAGTCCCTGTTGCGCGAAGACCTTGACCGCTGCGATATCCAGCAAGGAGGTAAGGCGGTAAGATCGTCAAGCCGTCAGGATCGGCAAGTCTCGTTGGGCTGATGCCGTTGATGCCATGGACACCGAACTCGCCACGATCACGGCCAAGGGCCAAGTGACGATCCCCAAGGCGATCCGCGACGCCCTCAAGCTGCGCCAGGGCGATCAGTTGCGCTGGGATCTGGACGATGGCGGTGTGCGGGTGCGGCTGGTGAGCCCGTTGGACCTCACCTATCTGCGGGGTGTGGAGGCAGGGCTGGAGGAGTGGGCCTCGCCGGAGGACGAGGAAGCCTTTGCCGATCTTTGAGCCGTTTGCGGTGGTGCGGGTGCCATTTCCGTTCACCGATCGTGCGGTGCAACGGCGGCGGCCCGCCGTGGTGCTCTCCGATCCTGAGTTCCAGCGCGGCTCGGCCCATCTGCTGCTGGCGATGATCACCACGGCCCGGCGTTCCTGCTGGCCCCTGGATTGGCCGATTCGGGATGTTGCCGCTGCGGGTCTGAACCAGGCCTGCTGCGTGCGCTTCAAGCTGTTCAGCCTGGATGAGCGGTTGGTGCTCGGGCAGCTGGGGGGGCTGGAATCTGTCGATCGCATGGGCGTGCGGGCAAACCTGCAGCGGTTGATTCCGGTAGAACCGCAACCATGAGCAGTCCCGGCGACGCCACTCCACCTTCTGATCTGATCCTCTATCAGACGGAGGACGGCAAAACACGAATCCAGTGCCGCTTTGAGGATGAGAACCTGTGGCTCACGCAGGCGCAGATGGGCGAGCTCTATCAGAAGGACGTCAAGACGATTAACGAGCATCTTCTAAACATCTACGAAGAGAAGGAGCTTGTAGAAAACTCAACCATCCGGAAATTCCGGATCGTTCGAATCGAGGGCAAACGCGAGGTGGCACGCGAGATGAGCCACTAGGTTTCCTGTCATCCTAGCCGTCAGTTTTCGCGTGCGCAGGCAGCGAGCCGCCTGCCTTGCCCCTCACAGGAACTGGGCAGGAATTGGAGCAGGGGCTAAGATGAGTCCAAGAGCAGCGAATCACGATCAACCATGAAAACCGACGATCTGATCCGGGAAATTCAATCGCTGCCTGTAGAGGAACGTGCCCGCGTTGCCGACTGCATCCTCCGTTCCCTCAATCAAACGGTGTCTGACATTGATCAGAAGTGGGCTGATCTAGCTACAAAGCGACTCCATGACATCACAACTGGCGCCGTCCAATCCGTGGCGGGCGACGAAGTGTTTGATGACATCTGGCGACGATTGAGCTGATGTAGATTGTCTTCCACCCCGACGCTCAGGCAGAGCTGAATCTTGCCATCAACCACTACGAAGATAACGAGCCAAGCCTTGGCTATCAATTTGCGATTGATGTTTTCGCCGCAGTCGAACGGATCAAAGCAAATCCGCGCTTGTGGCCCCTGCTGAATGACGCTGTACGCCGCTGCTTGATCCACAGGTTCCCCTTTGGGGTGATCTACTCGTTTGACGACACCCAATCAACAGTTCTGATTCTGGCTGTCATGCATCTGCATCGACAGCCGGGCTTCTGGAGCGAACGAGCATGAGCTTCCCCCGATACCCGGCCTACAAGCCCAGCGGCGTGGAGTGGCTGGGCGAGGTGCCGGAGCATTGGGATGTGGCTGCTATTGGCTATCGGTATGAGGTGCTCCTTGGAAAGATGTTGGACGAAAAGAGGGTAACAGGTAAGCTACTAGGTCCGTATCTGCGAAATACAGATGTCCAGTGGGAAGCCATAAACACAGATGATCTCCCCAAGATGGACTTTGAACCATCTGAGCACGAACGCTACTCCCTAAGAAAAGGCGACCTCTTGGTATGCCAAGGGGGTGAGGTTGGAAGGTCTGCCATCTGGAAATCAGAAATACCTCTATGCTTTTATCAGAAGGCCCTTCATAGGCTTCGGCCACTTGATCTGAGTCAAGACGACCCTGGATACCAGCTTTACATCATGAGAATGGCATATGACAAGGGTGTGTTTGAGGCTTCATCTGGCAAGGCAACAATTAACCATCTGCCAGCCGAGGCATTCAGAAGCTAACGATTCGCCTACCCGCCATTGCATGAGCAGCAAGAAATCAGCGACCACCTTTCAATTAAGTGCCGGGACCTAAGCGATCTCCAGCAAGAAGCGCTTTCGCTAGTTGTGATACTCCAAGAACGCCGCTCCGCCTTGATCTCTGCTGCCGTCACCGGCCAGATCGACGTGCGGGGCTTGGTGCCCGAGGCGGAGGCAGGCAAAGATTCAGACTCTCTGCCCAAGAATCCTCGATAAGCTGCACGACGTACGCGAAGAAGACTCGATCAACCGTTATCAACGAGAGCTTGAGTCAGCGCCGCTTAAGGAACATGTGTGTGTCCAGCAGCAGCCTCATCACACCTAAAAATCCTGCAGAATGCAGTAAGGGAGTGGAGAATCGAAGTCATCCGGAACACGAAATGCTCCGGCTGCCAGGCCGTAGGGACGCGAGGTGGATCGGGGCTGGGTGATCGGCCTCAGTTCAGCGACTGCACGACCCTCCCGCACAACCAGCACCCGTTCGCCAGCCTCGACGCGATCGATCAGACCGGCTGGATCTGTTGCCAGTTCTTGCAAGCTGATGTTTGTCATCTGATGATTTTAGCCAGATTTGCTCAGGATATTCATCGCTGCAGGATCGCCGCCCTTGCCGGCCAGATCGATGGGCCTGGTCTGACTCCTGAGGTTGATTCGGCCGGAACAGGCCCGCCCGGTTCAGATCAACCTGCCCAGCGGCGAACCCCACGGCATCCGAATCGCCGAGATCACCACCCGCATCGTGCAGGTGATTGAGGTGCCACGCAGCCTGCTGGCCAACTTCCTGGCGATCGAGCAGAGCAGCTCGGCGAAACTGGGATAGACTGCAGGGATATCCCAGGTAGACGTTCGTGGTCGCGATCACCAAGCTGTTCCTGAGCAATCGCAGCCAGGCCGTGCGCATCCCCGCCGACCTGCGCCTCCCCGAGTCTGTAAAGGAAGTGGAGGTGCGGGCCTGCGGACAGGAGCGGATCATTGCTCCGCTGGGTAGCAGCTGGGACAGCTTCTTCCTCGATGGCCCCACGGTGAGCGACGACTTTCTGGCCGAGCGCGATTCCCAGGAGCAAGTGGATCGCGAGACCTTCTGAGGCTCGGCATGCTGCGCTACCTGCTCGATACCAACATCTGCAACTACGTCATCAAGCAGCGCCCCCGGCCGTTGCTGGAGGTGTTCAATCGCCACGCCGGCCACATGGCGATCTCGGCGATCACCCTCGCCGAGCTGTTGCATGGCGTGGAGAAGAGCGCCGTACCAGCGCAAAACCTGGCGGTGGTGGAGAACTTCTGCAGCCGCCTCGATGTTCTTCCCTACGGCTCCAGAGCCTCCCTCCATTACGGCCAGGTCCGCTCTGCGCTTGAGCGGCAAGGCACCCCGATCGGGGTCAACGATCTGCACATCGCTGCCCATGCCCGCAGCGAAGGGCTCACCCTGGTGAGCAACAACCTGCGTGAGTTCGAGCGGGTGGAAGGTCTGCTGCTGGAGAACTGGGCGGTATGACCGCCCTGCCCCAGGCATCCTGATAGGGCGCTTTCTATGCGCGTACTGCATACCTTTCACGGCGATCACCCAGAGAATTCCGGCCCGATTAAGCTGCCGCCGTCATGGCGGTGCAGATGACCACGCGCCTGGAGGGGCCCCGCACCCAGTTCCTGCCCTTCAACCAGGGCAGTGACCCCGGCGGCCCCGACTGCGGAGCCGGCAATCCGGTGATGGCCGGGCATCGCACCGCCTATCTCTGGGAGGAGGTGTGGGAGCGCCACAGCTGGCTGGAGATCCTCGGCCGCTACTGCATCGCCGAGCGCGACAAGACAAAGCAGATCCGCCGACTCGTCTTTCCCCGGTACCACCAGCTGGCCGTCACCCGGCTGCTGCTCAAGGCGGTGCTGGAGGAGGGGCCCGGCTGGCGATACCTGATCCAGCATCCGCCGGCTCCGGCAAGACCGCCTCGATCGGCTGGAGCTCCCACCTGCTCGCCGATCTGCACGACGAACACGACCGCAAGCTGTTCGACACGGTGCTGGTGGTGAGCGACCGCAGCGTGATCGATTCCCAGCTGCAGGAAACCCTGGAGAACTTCGAGCGGCGCAAGGGGGTGGTGGCCTCGATCACCACCGAGAAGGGCATCAAGAGTGAGCAGCTCGCCGCCGCACTGTCGGGCGACAAGAAGATCGTGGTCTGCACCATCCAGGTGCGTGCCGCTCGGCTGGATCTCGCCCTGGCTCCCCTGCCGCAAAGCCAGCCTGGGCTCACAACCCAGGAGCAGGCTTCACCCCCCGCAGCGCTACGGCGCCAGCTTTGCTTTGTGCAGGCGGCTCTTCTCGTACCACTGCGCGAACTGCGGCGTCCAGTTTTGCAGGTGGGGCCACATCAGATCGCAGAGGACGCGGATCTCCTGTTGGGCGTCCAGTTTGGCGCGCAGGTCGAGGAAGTGCAGGAAGGCCCGCAGGCTGAAGCTCACCACAAAGTGCTGGCGGTAGTCGAACGGCAAGATGCCACGGGCGTGCTCCTCGGCGTAGCCGGCGGCCAACTGGTCGCGGTAGCGCTCGGCGGCGGCGCGGCAGAGCTCGAGATCGATCGCCCGCTGGTCGATCGAATAGTGATACTTCTTGCCCTGGCGGTCGCTGTAGTCGCCTACGGGCCGCAGGTAGAACACTTCTTCCAGCTCTAATTCACCTCTGGCGGCGCGGCAGATGCGCTCGCCTGTATAACGCATGGACTGCACATCAAAGCTCACGCCCACGCGATGGGTGCGGGCCTGCTGCATCACGGAGTGGGGAAACCAGCCGACGTTCAGCACTATCTGGGCATGCTCCAGGGGGCCGTAATGGCCCCGTTCGCCGGCGAGCAGACGCTTGACGCAGATGTCACCGGCCTGGGCTTCATCGGGCCAGTCCTGACGCTCGGCGGCCACAAAGCCCTCGCTGTAGTCCTGATGCATCGCGGCATAGACGCACCGCTGAGGATTGGGTGTGGCGGCGATGGCCTCGACGCGAAAGCGGTGGTCGAAGGGGGGCTCAGCCATGGCTGCGGGGGGCGATGGGGGTCTCACGGACAATGGGGGCGTCCTGGTCGAGGGCGCTGGTGGGCGCCATCCCCGCCAGGGCCGGAAGGGGTCCCCCCTCCAGCGTGGCCGCCGCCAGGGCGTCCAGCTCATCAGCGCTGCGGGCGCCGATGGCCTGGCCCAGCCGTTCGCCCCGGGCGTCAAAGAGTTCCAGATGGGGGATGCCGTTGACGCCGTAGCGATCGACCTGGGGCTGCCAGCGGGGGTTGTCCACATTCAGCAGCACCACATCCAGCTCCCCGTGATGGCGGCGCTCCATGGCCTCCATCGCCGGCGCCATGGCGCGACAGGCCTCGCACCAGTCGGCGTAGAACTCCACCAGGGTGGGCTTGCCATCCGCCAGGGCTTGGGTCAGCTCCGGGGACTGGCGGGCGAGGCGATCCAGGGCCGCCTCGGGATGGAGTCCGCCGCGCAGCCAGAAGAGAGCCAGCGCCAGCAGGGCGGCCACGGCGGCCAGAAGCATGCGCTCCAGCCGACCCGGTGGTGCCGTTTTGGCGGTGTCGCCCATGGGAAGGGATGGGGTGAGAAGAGATGTTCGACCCTACTGGCGACGGAGGGGGCCTTCACCGGTCAAGATTGCTGAGTTCGCCCCTCGTACGTCGGGCCGTGAAGCGGCGCCTCACTCTCCACTTTCCCCGCGAGGCGGTGCATCAGCCGATCACCTATCGGCTGGCCGTCGACTTCGATGTGGCCGCCAAGATCCTGCGCGCCCAGATCGCCCCCAACCAGAGCGGCACCATGGTGGTGGAGCTCTCGGGAGACATCGACGAGCTGGATGCGGCGGAGCTCTGGCTGGAGCGCCAGGGTCTGCGGCTGAACCGCACCCGCAGCGAGATCCGCGTGGATCCGGCGGAATGCGTGGATTGCGGCCTCTGCGCGGGGGTGTGCCCGAGCGGAGCCCTGGCCTTTGCCCTCCCCCAGCGCCGGCTGAGCTTTGATGCCGCCCGCTGCCTGGTGTGCGAGCAGTGCCTGCCCCACTGCCCGTTCGGGGCGATCAGCCTGGCGCTGGATCCGGCATGAACGCCTTTCTCCGCTACATGCTCCTGCCGTTTCGCGCCCCGCTGCTGCCCATCCTGGTGCTGGTGAGCGCCTATCTGGGGCTGGATTGGACGATGGGCCATTCCGTGGTGCCGGGCCAGGCGGGCATGGAGACCCTGCTTTGGGGGATGGAGTGCCTGCAGGCGGTGCTGGTGGTGGTGGTCTGCACCCTGCCGGACCTGCTGCTGCGGCAGGTGTCCTCCCTGATGGCGGCCAGCCGGGTGGTGAGCCTGGTGTTCTCGCTGCTGATCGTCATCTCCCTGGGCATCTACATGCTCCATCTGCAGATGCTGACCAACGTGCTGATCCTGGGATCGAGCGTGCTTCTGGCCCGGCTGGACATGGTGCGGGTGCGGCTGGTGCCGCCGCCCTGGGTCGCGGTGCTGCTGTTGGTGGTGCTGGTGCTGGGCGGCGCCTCCCTGGGGAGATTGGCGGGACTGGGCGACCTCGGCCCGCTGCTGTTGCCGCCGGGTTGGCGGACGTAGCCCCCCGCCCCCTCACTCCTCCACGCCCGCCAGGCGACCTCAGCAGGCGGGGCGGCGCTCCCGCTGATAACTCCAGGCGTTGCCCAGCACCTTCTTCACATAAAGGCGGGTTTCCGGGTAGGGGATCGCCTCCACCCAGAGCTCCGGCACGGCTTGGCGATCCGGCGTCGTCCAGCCCTGCACGGCGCCGGGGCCGGCGTTGTAGCTGGCCACGGCCGCCAGGGGATCCCCGTTCCACTGGTCGAGGAGGCCCCGCAGGTAGCGGGCACCGAGGCTGGCGTTGCGGCGCGGATCTTGCAGGTCGGCCGTGGTGAGCGGCGCGCCGGCCAGCTCCGCCGCCGTGGCGGGCATGAGCTGCAGCAGGCCGACGGCGCCAGCGGAGGATTGCACGGCGGGCGTGAAGCGGGATTCCTGCTTGGCCACCCCCAGCAGAAGCGGCAGGGCCAACCCCTGCCGCTGGGCCTCCGGCGCGAACGCCTCCAGATGGCGGCGGGGATGGAGGCTGCGCTCCAGCTCCGGCAGGAGGGCGCACTGGTCGGGCGAGAGGCGCAGGGCGGCCCGCTCCAGCTGGGCCAGGCCGGTCCAGTCGTCGCCGACGGCCTGGCGCAGGCGGCCCTCCACGAGCAGGTCGGCGCTGGTGGTGGGGGGCTGACCGCCCCGGCGCACGCGCCAGGCCTCCCACGCCTCCGTGGGCTGCCCCAGCCGCCAGAGGGCATCGAGGGCGGCGTCGCCGCTGTCCAGGGGCTGCCAGGGGGGCTCGGGCGGCGGATTGGCGGGGGTTTTGGCGTCGCGGCGCAGGGCCAGATCCTCCAGTCCGAGGCGCCGGGAGGCCCGCCAGCCGTAGTAGCCGCCCGGGTGATGGAGCAGCAGGCGCTTCCAGGTGAGGATGGCGGCGTCCTCCTGGCCGAGCTGCCGCTGGACGTAGCCGAGCCAGAAGCGATGGCGGGCGGCGAGGGCCGGCGGCAACAGCTCGGGGGGCAGGGCCTCAAGGGTGGCGAGGGCGGCCTCCCACTGGCCGGCGAGCAGCAGGCGGCGGGTCTGCTCCCACTGCAGATCCCTGCTGGCGGGATCCCGGGGCCAGCGCCGCAGCACCTCCAGGGCGGCGCGACCGCTGGGATCGGCGCTGGCCAGCCGGGCCCGCGCCGGGGCGCTGTCCCGCCAGCGCGGCGGCAGGGTGTTGAGCAGGGCGACGGCATCAGGCTCCTCCCGCTCGCTGAGCAGGCGCACGGCCTCCTCCGCCTCGGGCGCCCGGGGCCGCTGCCGCACGAGGTCGGCCAGCCAGGCGGCGGCCAGGCGCCGCTGTTCCGGGCCGCCCTTCAGGAGCGCGCGGGCGACGACGAGCCGGCTGGCGTCATCGAGGGCCGCGACGCGGGCGGGCTCGGGGGAGGGCTGACCCAGGCAGCGCAGGGCGCCGCCGCCATCGCCAGCCTCCGCCAGGCCCCGCGCCAGTTGGGCGGCACTGGCGGGGCGGAGGGAGCCCTCGGCGCAGAGGGCGCTGATGGCCTCGGTCGCGCCGGGCCAGCGGGGCCCCCAGCGGGCGAGGTGCAGGGTGTTGGCGTGGGGGGGCGGCTCGCCGGCGCTGGCGTCCAGGGCGGCGGCAAGGGCGGCGGGATGGGCCGGGAAGCGGCGCAGCAGCGCCTGGCGCGCGCCGAGCTGGTCGCGACCGAGGGCATAAAGGGCATCGGCGCTGGCGGCTTCGCCGGGGAAGCGGCGCAGCAGCTGGCGCCAAAGCGGAAGGGCGGCGGGGCGCCCCTCCCGCGCCGCGCGCCGCAGGGCGGACTGTTTGAGCACCACCGCCGCCAGGGGATCCGGTCCCCAGCCCTGACCCGCCAACCGGCCCTCCCCCTCCTCGCGGCCGGCCAGGAGGAGGGCCGCCTCCCGGCGCCGCAGCGGATCGGGCGACCAGCGCCACACCCGCTCCAGCCGGCTGGTGGACCAGTCCGGGGTGAGGGTTGGCCGGAGGCCCAGCAGGGCGCGGCCGGCCAGCAGGGCGCCGCCTGTGCCCAGGCAGGAGACGGCCAGCAGGACGGGAAGTCGGGCCAAGGGCTGGGACTCGGATGGTGGCATTCTGAACAGACGTTCCGCGGGCTCCGCCCGATGCGCCTGCCGCGTCCTCGCCCGCCCGCCTGGTGGCGGTCGCCGCTGCCGCCCCTGCCGCCGCTTCTGAACCAGCTGCCGGGGGCGGCCGGTCGGCGGCGGGCGCTGCTGGTGGCGATCGCCGCGGCGGGGGTGTGGCTGCTGCGACCCTGGCCGCCGTTTCAGTGGCTGCCGGGTTGGGTGGTGGGGGCGCTGCTGCTGTGGGCGGTGGTGGAGCTGTTGCGCTGGCTGTGGTGGCCGCGGCGCTGGTCGTGAGCGGAGCTGAGGGGCTGGTCGGGAGCGGAGCTGAGGGGCTGGTCGGGAGCGGAGCTGCGGCGCCGGTCCCCTGGTGGGGCACGGAAATCCCGCGTACCCTTGCGGCGTTCCCGGTTCCCCTTCATGGTCGAAGCGCCCACGCACCCCCTCGGGGCCCCCTTGGCCCAACGGGTGGCCTTCGGCACGGATGGCATCCGCGGGCGGGTGGGCAGCGCGATCACCCCGGCCCTGGCCCTGCAGGTGGGCTATTGGACCGGCCTGGTGCTGCCGGCGGAGGGACCGGTGGTGATCGGCACGGACTCGCGCTCCAGCGGGCCCATGCTCGTGGCCGCCCTGAGCGCGGGGCTGGCGGCGGCCGGGCGGGAGGTGTGGCAGCTGGGGCTGTGCCCCACGCCGGCGGTGCCGGGCACGATCCGCCGCCAGGGCGCCGCCGGGGGCCTGATGGTGTCCGCCAGCCACAACCCGCCCCACGACAACGGAATCAAGGTGTTCGGTCCCAGTGGCGCCAAGCTGGGGCGGGAGCGGCAGCAGGCGATTGAGCAGGGGCTGCGGGGCGAGGCGCCCGAGCTGCCGGACGCCCTGTCGGGGTGCGGCACGGTGGCGGCGCGGGCCGACCTGCTGGCGGACTATGAGGCGGCGCTGCTGGCCAGCGTGAACGGCCAACGGCTGGCCGGCTGCAAGGTGGTGCTGGATCTCTGCTGGGGCTCGGCGACGGCCTGCGGCGAGGAGGTGTTTCGGGCGTTGGGCGCGGAGCTGGTGGTGCTCCATGGCCAGCCGGATGGCACCCGCATCAACCAGGGCTGCGGCAGCACCCACCTGGATCCCCTGCGCGAGGCTGTGATCGCGTCCGGCGCCGAGATGGGCTTCGCCTTTGATGGCGATGCCGATCGGATGCTGGCAGTGGATGGCCGCGGCCGGATCGTGGACGGTGATCAGATTTTGTATCTGTGGGGTTCGGCCCTGCGGGAGGCGGGGCAGCTGCCGGCGGATCGGCTGGTGGCCACGGTGATGTCCAACCTGGGCTTTGAACGGGCCTGGCGGCAGCAGGGCGGCATCTTGGAGCGGACGCCGGTGGGCGACCAATACGTCCACGCGGCGATGGAGGCATTCGGCGCCGGCCTGGGCGGCGAACAAAGCGGCCACATCCTTTCCGCCCATCACGGCATGAGCGGCGACGGCCTGCTCACCGCCCTGCAGGTGGCCACCCTGGTGCACGGCCGGGGGCAATCGCTGGCGGAGTGGATGGAGCAAAGCTTCCGCCCCTATCCCCAGAAGCTCGTCAACATCACCGTGCTCGATCGCCAGCGCCGCACCGGCTGGCAGGAGTGCGGGCCGATGCGGGAGGCGGTGGAGCGGGCGGAGGCGGCGATGGCGGGCCAGGGCCGGGTGCTGGTGCGCGCCAGCGGCACCGAACCGCTCCTGCGCGTGATGGTGGAAGCCGCCGAGCGGGAGCAAGTCGACCACTGGACCACCCTGCTCGCAGCCGAGGCGGAGCGGTTGTTGAACAAGGTGTAGGGGCTGCGGGAGTCCAGCGGGTGTCCGGCAACACGACGCATGGTGACGAGTCAGATTCGGGTGGCGTCCCAGTTGTTCGCGCCGTTCCGCACC
>VGQX01000033.1 GCA_016882305.1 Cyanobacteria bacterium K_Offshore_surface_m2_239 | reverse complement strand
GCCCTGCAGCCGCGCCGCCAGGCAAGGGCCAGCCACCACCCAATGGCGGAGCGCAGCGGAGCCCAACGTCCAGACCGGCTGGCTGGTGAAACCCTTGCCCAGGCGCGGAGCATGGAAGGGCCTGCGGCACCGACCTCAAAGCGAAGCGGATTGCCTGCGGCACAGTTGCGCTGGTGGGTTCGATGGCCTCCGCTGTGCCATTGGTGGCCCGGCCCTGTCACCTTCCGCCCTGCTGGAGCGAGCCGACCCGATCAGGCTGGTGGGCAGCACTTTCAGCCAAAGCCATGCTCCGCATTCACGGCGATCGCGTCAGCCTGCTGGCGGCCCTGGCGGCCCACTGGGCGGACCAGCAGCTGCAGATCCCACCGTCACTTCGGCCGGTGGTTCAGCCCATCCGCCGCCGGCCTCGGCCGTTGCGTTGAATGTCCTGGACAGGCTTGAGCGAGGGTCTGTAGCGGGAGTGCGCGACCCTGCAGCGTTGGCGGAAGCCGCAGGCCGTTGCCGTTGGTGTCACTCGGCAAAACGGGTTTCCCCTTGCTCTCCCTCCCCACCGTTCACGAGCGCCAGACGGAGCGCTGGCACCCTCTGGAACCCGGCATCGCCGGTGACCATCACGGCAGCGCCAGCAAGCTGAAGGCAACTGGCGGCCTGCAGCGCATCAGGAGTGCGCAGGTTGTGTTCGGCTCGCAGCAGGGTGGCCTGCTCGACAACGGCCGAATTGAGCTCCACCCACTCCAGATCCGGTCGCTGGAAGAAGGCGTCGAAACGGGCCAGAGCCTGCCCGTCCCGTCGGCGGAGGGGGCCAACACGGCACTCCAGCCAGCTCAGGCGGCTGATGGCCAGCTGCAGGTCCCCTGCGGCAGCCTCATCGGCAAGCCGACGCAGCTGCTGCTTCAGGGCCTCGGCCCATGCCGGTTGTCCTTCCACGGCGTAGATCACGGCGCTGGCGTCGAGAAAGGCGATCACCAGTCGCGTTCCTGGTGCAGCTCCGCATCGATCTCCGCCTTGCTGCGACCCTGCGACGCAGGGGGGAGATCCAGCAGCCACTCCAGGCAGCTGGATCCCGCAGGGACAGGCCGATCGGCCAAGCGACGCAGGCGGTTGTAGTCGGCCTCGCTCAGCACCACAGCGGCTGGGCTGTTGCGCTTCAGCAGATGCACCGGGCCAGCGCGCAGGGCCTCCTCCACCGCCGCAATGCCACGGCGCTTGAGCTCGGCCGAGCGGAGCACATTCAACGGCTGGTCGGACACTGAACCGGATCGATGGGCTTGGTGTTCATGCTATGTGGCCTGGGCCTGGATCGGTACGGAAGTCAGTACCGCGGCAACGGGCCTGGTGGTGGGGGAGGACTGAATGGAAGAACAGGGCGAGAGCTGGGCTGCGCGACCGGCAGGCATTCACCTGGCGGTGCGCCTGGATCCAGTTCGGCAGTTCACGGGCGCCGACGAAGGCCGACGAGAAGACGATCTGGCCGGTGAGCAGACCGTGGGAGGCGGCCGCGCCAAGCAGCCGCAGCAGGGGGTTCATGTAGCCAGAAGGCGGCGGGTCCTCTGGCTTTTGCCACGGGTTGGCAGAAACCCCGTGGGGGCGTCAGCCCGCCCCCACCAGCTGCTGGCGCAGGGCGGCAAGGGCCTTCTTCTGAGCCTGAAGAGTCGCCAGGCGCACCTCTCGGTGCCACACCGCCATCGGGCTGATCTGCAGCTGCGCCGCGGCGGCTCGTAGCGAGAGCCCCTCGAGGACGGTGAGCCGCAGGGCTGTGGCCTGTGCTGCCGGCAGCTGCTCCACCAGCTGCTCCAGCAGGGAGGACTCACCGGCAGCGCGGGCATCGAGGCTGCTGTGGCCGAGCGGGCAGGTGCCCTTCTCATGCTCGCGGCGGGAGACCCGCACCAGGCGGACGCAATCGCGCAGGTGGTGCTGCAGGGCCCCGGTGATGCAGCGGCGCAGATAGGGCCCAGCGGGCTCGCCGGCTCTGCAGCGGGGAGCGGAGCGGACCAGGGCTTCACGAGCCACCTGGATCAGATCCTCCCGCTCCACCAGCGGGAAGAGGCGCCGGGCGGCGGCGGAAGCCAGGGCATCAGCCAGGGGCAGGTGCTCCAGCACCAGGGCATTGCGGGCACGCAGGGCAGAACTGCTGAGGTGTTGGCCTGCCGGCTTCTGGCGGCGGGAGGGGGAAGCGAGGGAAGCCATCTGGGAGACGGCGAAGAACCCCACCCCCACCGGCCAGCCGCAGCGCCGAGGCAAGGACGCCCCCAGGGGGGCGCCTGGCCCGATCCTTGACGCGGCGTGAGGACCGGCTGAGGGATGCGGTGGGTGTGCGCTTGCCTGGTGGCGACCCAATCGGGCCGGAGCACTAGTGGAAAGCAAACCCAAGGACAACCATGGCCAGGTCTGCAATCTATCTTCTGAAAACTCATGGACCCATGGGCAGATCCACTCCTTCGGCCTCGAATCCCGTCTGAAGCATGATGTAGATGTTGCCTTTGGGAAGTCGCGCTATGCCCGCGAAGATCTGGACGCCGAATTAGTGGCTATGCTGTTGGGTAATCCCGTGGAGATCGGCAGTGAGACCGAGAACTATGCCGCCTGCCTGGATCACTGGGACGAGTTGCCACGAAATCGTCCAAGGTGCCATTTCAGGCACCAAATTAATCACCAAACCCAATCCATGTCGTCACCAGGGGGCTGAAAGTGCATCAACGATATCTCTTCGCGCCAAGACCCGAGTACACAGCTCCCACCTCTCTTTGTCAGGGTCAACCTGGCGCTCGTATCTGATCTCGAAGGCATCACGAGCCTGCTTGCGTAGGTGAAGATACTGATCCATCATCTCGTCGAGCTTTTCAACGTTTTCTATCCAGTCATCGTCGATTGTGTCAGGCAGACTCCCAAAGATGTCGTAGCGGTCTTTCATGCGACGTGACAACGCCGCGTAAACTTCTTCGTCCCTGGTGTCATGGTAGACAAGGTTGAGCATGTCTACCGTCTGACGCCGCTGGCCGAAACGTTTGATGCGGCCGAGCCGCTGCTCCAGCCGTGACGGATTCCAGGGTAGGTCCACGTTGATCATTGTGGCGAGAGTCTGAAGATTCAGGCCCTCACAGGCAGCGTCGGTCGCCACAAGAAGACGGATCTCCCTGCGACGGACCGCATCCTTGATATCGTCGCGCTCCACAGTCGCGAAGTCCCCGTCTCGGTGGATTCCACTCTTGCCAGTTCCGGCATAGATCGCAATTGGTTCGCCGGAGAGTGAACCGGCAAGGTTGGCTGCCAAGGCTCGAGCCGTGTCGTAGTACTGGCTGAAGACGATGCAGCCATGCTCAAGCCAAGTCTTGCCCTCAGTGCGGTGTTCACTGAGGAAGTAGTTCACGGCAGCGATCTTGGGATCTCGCGCTTCGGGCCGCGACAATTCATCGATGATCGTGTCCAGGAAGCCCGCTTCCTCGGCAGTCAATCCATCGAGAATCCCTTCCAACTGGATTTGCGCTTCCTCGTCATCAAGCAATTCGCGTCGACGCATCTTCTCAGCTGTTGATCGACCAGAGGCGAAACTTGAGCAGATGCGCTGTAGAAGGAGACTCTTCATGAAGCCCGCGGCCTTGGATCGTTTGCGCAAGACTTCAGTGAATTCCTCGGCCGCCTCATAGGCGAGATCGAAGGGGTGATTGGTGGCGAGGCCCAGGCCCTCGAGGCTGACGCCCCGGTACGAGCCGGGCGGGGCATCCGGATCGGGGTGAACGTCGACACCGATGCGCTGCAGGAGCCCTGCCTCCTCGAGTGTGCGCCGTCGGCGCAGAACCGTGTGGCGCACAATCGGGTTGTGTTCGTGCAGAAAACCGGGAACAAGCGCTTCGCTCAGCGCCTGCTGCTCCAAGAAGCCGAGCGAGCCAAACCCGCGGATGGTGAAAAAGCTGTCGTTGGACACCCCAAGCTGAAGCCGCAGGGACCCGAAGAGCGGGTGCTCGCTGGCCGGCGGCAGTGGGTTCCGCAGCCACTCCCAGGCCTCACGCTCATCGGGCGGGATCTCCTCGCCTTTCACCACTGGTAGCGAGCGTCTGAAGTCACCCCAGCGCCCGAACATCTCTCGACCCAGCACGAACTCAGCGCCGGTGTTGAGGATTCGCAACAGGTCCCACAACTCGTGAACTTCGGTTTGAATCGGAGTCGCAGTGCCAAGTAGGAGATGACGTGTACGCGAGCCAACCTTGAGCATGAAGTCGAGCAAGTTGTTCGGCTCCTTTTCGCGCTTGCCGAGTCCCCCGCGGCGCCGAGCTCGATGCGCTTCGTCAAGGATCACCGTGCCGTACTTCCGTTCGAGCAGGTGCTTACGCTCTAGCGAGTCGTGGAAGATGAGCCCGGTCGAAACGATGGCGATCTGCGCCGGGCAACGGGCGATGTCTTCTGCTCCGCGCGTGCGGATCTCGTGCCCACGATGGTCGACCCACACCTTCTTCGTTGAGGACCAGACAGCGCTGGGGATGGCGAGTTTGTCAGAGAGCTCTACCTGCCACTGCAGCGTGAGCGTGGCCGGGCAAAGGATCAATACCGGACCATCTCCCAGCAAGGCTGACACCAGCGCGCTCGCTGCAAGCGAGAGGGTTTTGCCTACTCCCACTTCGTCGGCGAGCAAGAGGCGTGCCCTGCCGTAGGTCTCGCGGTGTTGGAGAAATGTGGTGACGAAGGAGCGCTGCCAAGGCTGTAACTGCTCGCCGCCGCGATAGATCGGACTCTCAGCGAGCGCTGCTGCGGGCATCTCGCCGGGCGCGGTGTCGCCGATGCGGACCTCTACGCGCTTCGCGATGCGCTCGACCTCCTCGAGGATGGCATCAGGTAGCGGGTAGGCGTCCTCCCAGATCGCGGCGAACTCCTCCTCCACCCATGCGACGCCTTCAGGCGAGGAATCCTCCCAAAGAATCTCGTAGTTCTTGGCAAAGGCGCTCCTGGTCTCGTTGATCGATCCGAGGAAGCATGTCTTCGTGCCATCTGCTTGCTCGATCACGCCGGCCTTGCCGTGGATGAAGACGCGATCCTTCGGCACTACGCGGATCTCGACACGGCCGCTGGTGAGCAGCTCGTGGAGCCGCCGGTAGCGGTCGCGGTGCAGAAGCGCCTCCACCTCGGGCGATGTTTCGTTCCAGCGCTCCTTGAGGGCGGACTCTCTGGCGTGTTTTGCCACGATTACGTCAGCGGCGTCGAGCTCGCTGTTGCAGACCACCTGCACCTTCGGAATGCGCGCGATCTCTTCGCCCACCAGCTCGAAGATTGAGCTGCGGAAGTAGCCGGCGATGCGGCGGTAGGCGAGGGCTCCTGCGAGCTTCTCGTTCAGGAACGCGTGGTCGAGTCGCTGGTTGCGAGAAGAGAAGCGTCGCAGCGCACCCATCTCATCCCACCCGCTGGTTGCGGACCGCTTCGGAGAGCACTCGGGCGGAACTGGCCTCGTTAGGCCGCGCCTCCTCGAGCCGCCCTGCGAGGTAGTCCGCGATTGCGATCACACGCTCGCGCTGGGTGAGGTCGCCGTAGTAGTCGGGCACGTTGTGGGTGAGGTGAGACAGAACCAGGCCACTATCCACGCTGGCTTCCAGCTCCATCAACGCATAGAGCACTGCACGCAGGAGCGATCCATGCAGTTCCGATCCCTCGCCCATCTCACCGCGGCCAAATTCGGTGGAGTTCTTCAGGCGCGCGTGGTTGGCCCTTCGGTCGGCCATGAGTGCGTAGAAATCCCGTACCTTGAAGGCCTTGGCGAAGTTCTGGTAGTTGTCGAGGGTCTTGGCCCCTCGCGCTTCCAGGTCGAGCAGCTTGAGGTAGAAACGCTCGGCGCCGGAGAGTTTGTTCCAGAGCTCCCGGTGAATCCCCTGTGGCACGAGGCACTGGTTTGCTGTGCTGACCGCGAAAGTGATGAGGTCATCCACGAAGGTGGTCTCGCCCTTGACGCGTGGGCGTATGGCTTCCGTGGTCATGTCACGGCCGTCGATGCGACCGTAGCGGGTGAGTGCCCGAAGCGCCGCTGCGTAGCCAGCCATCTGGAGGTCTGCATCCTCAAAGACGTTCTCGTCGCGGTATAGACCGCGGGCCTCTTGGTTGAGGCCGGTGAGCACCTCGACCTGGGCCTCGACCTCTTCCTGGATCTCCCAGGCAAGATCGTCTCGCGTTGTCTTGAGATCGCCCATGCGTTTGCGGCAGACCAGCAGCACCGTTCCTTTGACGTAACTCCCCTCACGCAGCGCGCTGTCGGTTTCAGTGACGACATACCAGGCGGCGGTTACCTGAAGCCCCGACGCCCAGACGATGTTTGCCATGTCAGCCCAGATGCTGCCCGACTGGTGGGTGAACATGATCACCTGCAAGCCATTATCTGACATACACTCGGTCATTCGCTTGTAGGCCGCCACCATGCCGCGGCGGAAGTCCTCGGCCTCACCCTTGATGGCAAGCGAGCGGCGGGAGTCCCAGACCCAGTCGGCAAACTCCGCAGGCGGTTTCTTGCGTAACCAGGCGATAAAAAACTCGAGGATTTCCTCATACTTAACCGCGTCGCCATAGGGTGGATCGGTTAAGTATAAATCAGCAATCCAAGATATCTGATCAGCCGGAAGACACTCCACAAGCGGAGGCATTGGCACGGGGAATAACGGAATCTCCTTATCGATGACAGCAAAGAGATCGGCAGACGACCTACAACCCCAGTTCAAGAGAGTGTTTAGTGCTTGATTGTAGAAGACATTCTTTGCGTTGTTGCTCGCCCCCCCGATCTGTTTTCGCGAACCGTCTTTGGCCAGCCGAGGCTGCGTTGTCTCCCACCGAGTCAGCTTGCTTGTGAAATCAAGGAGAAGCGGGAACAATGCAAACGTCGCTGATGGCAGCAGCGACTGTTGTAAATGCGCGAGGATGAATAAGTGCCGGGCACCCCAGAGGTGATGCCAGTGAGTCCAACCCCGGGTGCGGATCGGCTCGTCAGTCTTGTCTCCAGGCTCAATTCGCATATCCGGCATCCAGCCATTCTCTTGCCATTCGTCAAGGTGACTGGCGACGTACTCTTCAACTATTCGTTCTCTCTCAAGGTCATCTGCCGTGACAGATCTAAACTCGTACTCAAAGCTCTTGCCAGATTCCTTGGGGCGCATCCACTGCACGCAGTACAGACGCTCCTGAAAGAGATCTCCCTCTCGTGGCTTGAATTCGTGTTTCTCCCACAGGCGCAGCTTATTGCCATTGGTGCCATCGTGCTTTCGATAGTCGCCTCGCAGAGTTGAAATTTTAGTGCGATATTCGCGTCCATTCACGCTGTGAATTAGGTAAGAGTCTCTCCCGCGACCGTCAGAGCGTACGGTTCCTGTCTCTGCAGCTATTAGTTCTGCGGACGTGACACCTCCCCGGATAACTATCTCGTAGCGCTTGTTTGTCGGGTCTGGGACAAGCTCTGCTACCACCTTGTAACCCTTGCTCACCACGCGCGTCGGCAGCAGAGGCACCATCCACCCTGTCTGCGGGCAGCAGGCCTCGATGCAGTAAAGAAAAACTTTGGCTCGCCAGCCCCTTCCATCGGACTCAATGCCTAGGTCTTCGATCTTGGCCTGCAGCGTCTCAGCAAGTGTTTGCTGGTCGCGTGCGAGTTTCTCTCGCTGCTCCATCGAGCCGCCCACGATGTGGAAAGCACCCCAGGTGAGCATGCAGGCCACGGGGTTCAAGTCCGTGGCGTAGACATCGCAGCCGAGCCGAGCCGCCTCAAAGGGGATCTGGCCCGAACCACAAAAAGTGTCGGCCACCCTGGGGCGATGGCCGAAGCGCATCACGCCGAGTTGCTTGACCAACTCGGGGAATGAGCACGCGCTCGTGCCGAGGTGATCGTTGACCTCGTTCCAAATGTGATCGTGGACATCGGGCACCTCCTCTGGCCGGCGGCACTTGCCTACGCGCTCCCGGTATGGCGCTGTGGGCAGCAGATACGCCTCAAGCCGCCGGCGCTCCCGTTCGGGCAAGTCTGCCCTCCACGAGACTTTAGTGATCGCATAGGCCGGGTTCGACCAGTCCACCGGAGCCGAGGCCGGTAGCTCGTCGGTCGGGGAGACCTCGAAATAGTCCCTCAGGCGCGCAAGCGACAGCGCGGCAAGGATCTCCTTCGGTTTCGGTCGACGCTTGGCGCGCACGGCGAAGGACAGGTCGTCCATCCCCATCAACATCTCGAAGATCTCGAGGTCGCGCTTTGCGTCATCGGTCGCCGGCAGCAGGCATCCCAGCACGCAGGCCTTGGCGAGGATCAGGGGCTTGCGACCCTTCCAGTAGCTGCCAAGTGCCGTGAGTGTCTTGGCACTCCCTGCCATCTGCTCCTTGTAGGCCTCGGCCGAAAGCTTTTGTACCGGCAGCAGCCGCTCGATAAGTGCGGGCGTCTCCGAGAGGGAGAGTGGCACAACCTTTGCGTTCTCAGTAGCGGGTGTCATGGCATCGTCTGGAAGAGCGGCATGGTGAGGAGATCCGGCTCGGGCGGGCGCCGCCGGCGCTTGCTGGGCTTTGGTGCATCCCCGTCGGCCAGCGCCAGGTGGAGTGCTCTCCGCCAGCCACGCTGGTGATCATCGGGCAGGCCCGCCTCCGCCACCGTGACCATGAATAGCCACCAACGCTCCTCGGGCCGGAGCGCCGCCCACTTACTGCCAATTACCGGCAACTCCTCGTCGGTGGCTTTCTCGGCAGCCCATGCCAGCACGCAGAGTTCGCGACCCAAGAGTCGTTCCACCAGGTTTGTGCCGGTGTGCCAGCGCCCGGTCTTGAGCTTCAAGGCCTTGAGGCGGTCGTTGAACTCGCGCCGGGCGACATCCGAGATCTGCGACCACACTCGACGCTCGAGGACCACCCGCTCCTCGTCGCGGGGGATGCCGCCCTCGCTACCGCGATAGCCATAGTCTTCAACGATTGAGACCTCACCCATGCGCGGCGCCGGGATCTCGACACGAAAGACGTGTGCGCCGAATCCTTCAGGCGCGCCAAAGTCCACCGTAGCCGGCTTTTCATTCACTGCTCGACGGTTCCTTGAGCGACCTCGAGACCGAGATTCGCGCAAAATTGCTTCAGGTCATGCCCTGACGAGAAGTACGCTCTTTGGAAGGTCATCGTCACGGGTGTGGTGGGCGAAAACTGCTCGAGCACCTTTTCGAGAAGCTGGCGAAGGAAGACTGCCTCCGTCTTCACTTCGCCCACCATGAACCGAGCTATCTCTGTGCCCTGGCCGACCGTGAGTGTCACATTCTCGAAGGTGACGCTTATGTCGCTTGCCTGCTTGAGGCCTTCAAAAGTCGAAGCGCGCGAATCTAATTTGTAGCCCGTCCGCGAAATCAGCAGGGCGGACTTGGTGTCTTCGATTTGCACACCCTTTTCTCCCTTGGCCGGGAAGGTGAAATCGGACTTGACCTCAAGGCCTTCGGAAGCGGCAAAGGCGCGTACCAGCACCTCTCTGTCGCTGATACTGAGCGGCCCGTTGTAGGGCGTACCATTGCGAGGTTCGCTGCCATCGAGCGTGTAGCGGATCTCTCCGCGAGGAGCGACGAACAGTTCGACCTGACGCATGCCTCCATGCTCGGTCAAGCGGTTGCGCAGGCGGAGCTGGTTCTTCCAGACCACCGGGTCACCGGTCTCGTACTGATCCGATGGATCGCAAACAAGAAAGGCAACACACAGCGCAGTCGTAGAGAAAGGGTTGTCCTTGAGGATTGGGCTGGTCTCAGAGACAGGCGCATCCTCGGCAAAGTGGATACGAGGGGCCGGTCCGGCGTTCATCGGGATCACCCTGAGGCGGACCTCGCCGTCGTCGCCTTGTTCCTGATCTACCACCACTTGGGCTGAGGTGAGCTTCTTCGTGGGCTTCTTCGTGACGTAGCCGTTGCCGAGGTCCTCCCACAAGCCGCGGTTCGTGGCGATGCCCTTGAGCAGGTCGAGGCCGCGCGGTGGCAGCCAGGGCATACCGGCCTGCTCCGCATAGCGGTCGGCCGCGTCTGCCCAGCGCGTCTCCTCCTGGCTCTCGGGCCAGAGCAGGTCCTCGACCTTGTCCCGGATCGCGTCGAACTCTTTCTCGACGTCGAGGTAGAGCTTGAGTGGGTTTGAAACCAGCGTCTTCTCGATCTGCGCTTCTCCGTCGAAGGGCTTGGTGGAGTCGCGCGTCATATCGAGCGGCTTAGTTGCGAGCTGCGCTGTCTTGCCTGCTCGCTGGATCGGGAAGAGGACCTTGTCGAAGAGCCCCAGCACGGTGGAGTTGAAACCCTGCTCGTAGGAGGTCTGCTTGCGTTCCAGTTCGTCGCGCTGGGGGTGGCCCTTTGGAATGCGCCCGTCAGCCTTCTGCGCTGCGTAGAGCTGCCGGGCTGCATTCTCTACGCTGCCCATCGCGGTCTTGTCGCCTGTGAGAACACAGAAGTTGTTCTTTTGGCTGATCCCCTCGAAGAATCGCTCCACCTCCGCCGGCGGAATCTTTGAGTCGGGGCTCACGATCACGAGCACGCGGCCGCGTCGCACCCGTTCAGCCACCTCGTCGAGTCGTGGCAACGGCAGGGCCTCCTCGTAGGCCGTCTTGCGGGTCGCTTTGAACATGTCGCGCAGCCGGTGCCGGATCAGGTCGTCGATCTGGTTCTCGGGCGCGTCACTGGCGAGGCTTTGTAGGAGCTTCGTCAGATTCTCCTGACGGTCGAAGTAGAAACGGCCCTCGGGAGTTGCGTGGAGATACCAAGCGGCCTTCTCGAACTCCTCCAAGGCGGTTAGGAACTCCGAGGGCTCGCGCAGTGGTGACGCGAGACACTCGACCATTTCCTCTCGGGTGAGACCTTTCACCGCATTGACCGCGGTGGAAAGGCTCGCCGTCAGCACAAGTGCGCTGACCTGGGACGCGGCGTCCTTGCCGGTGTCTAGATCGACTATCTGGGCGTGTGCAGATTGCTGGGCATCCCAGATATCTTTCGCAACGACGTCCCGCATCCCGGAGATCTCGGTGAGCTTGTCTCGCACCTCTGCGATCGACAGATCGAAATGCTGCGGTCCGATCAGGAAGACGTCATTATCCTTGCGCTCCCAGACTGACTTGAGCAGGCGTGAGATGAGCTCGAGTAGCCCACGGGTTTGCTTGAACTGTTCATTCTCCTTGAACAGCGCCACCACATTCTTGAGGCGCGGGTGGAACGGATAGGTGGCCGAGATTTCGTCGGCGATTGCCTCGGCCCCACGATGGGTCGTCTTCGCCTTGGCTGCTTCTTCCAGCTTGCGTCCGTAGGCACTAGCTATATCCTCTATTTGGCCCTTTTCAGGCAGTCTCGTGAAGAGCCGCTTGCGCAGAATGTCGTAGATCTCGTTGGCTGCAAGATCCACGGGGGTAATTGCGCGCTCCTGACGGCCGAGCTCAGAGCGCGCGTCATTGAGAGCGCGGTTTATCAGTGATCCACCGGTGTCGTAGGAAGCGGCGAGGTCGGAGACGACCACGCAGATATTTTTTTTCTTCCCTGCGGCAGTAAGCAGGTTTGCAAACGCGCGCGTTGCAATGTCAGCAACCGTACCATTGCCCACTTTCTGTGTATTCAGGTAGTGAAAGTAAGGGGGCATCTCGTCGAAGAGAATCAGGATCGGCTGGTCTCCTTCGAATAGCTTCAGCCAGTCCTTTTCGTCTGGCGCCTTTGGGCCCGAGGTCCAGAATGAGGGGAACTGCTCTCCCTTGCCGAGCTGCTGAGCAATCTCACCCCAGAAGAAATAGTCTGGGTTGTTACGGCCATTAAATGCCGCAATCGCGGCACTATCAAAGGCATCGGCGTGGGTCAAGCCTGCAACGTGTTTCGCCCTTAAAGCTGGGTGCTTTGCTAGCAATCCGAAGCCGACCAGGAGGTGGGTCTTGCCTCCGCCCATGGCCTGTTTGAGATGGAATACGCCCTGAGAGGAGGCGCCGGCTAGACGTGCCACGCCTTCGCTGATCAGGTCGTGCATGCCCTGCGTAATGTACGTACGCTCAAAGAAGGCCTGACCGTCTTCCTCCTCGCCAATGAGTTCGTCGAGCTGCTCGATTTGGTCGCTAAGCTTGATCTAAAGTGAGTTGTCTTGGAGTTCGCAGGCATCGCGTACGGTCTTCTCGCTGTCGGGACCCCTTGTTTTCCTGAATGCATGCTGCTAAGGACCGCCCTCCTGACGCCGTATCTGGGCATTATAGAACTGACGCAGCTGATAGGGGGCCGTGGACCAGTCAATGGCTGCAGCTCGGCCGATAGTCCTCCCATCCACATCCCGGGAGACTCCAGCCCATGGATGCCACCTCATCTGAGCAGGGCACAGCAGCTTGCAGACCGTGAGCCGCCTGACGCCTGAATCGATCCGGGCCAGCCAGGCGGAGCTGCAGCCGATCGGCACGGTGATCACCGAACTGCGCCGCCAGGACCCCACCATTCAGCAGGAGCAGCACCGCTACCGCTCGCCGCAGGGCTTCCAGCACTGGGCCAATCACCTGGCCTACGCCGCCCTGATCGAGGCCGGCGCGGAGGTGATGAGCGAGCTGGCTGATCCGATCGGCTTCTGGGCTGCCACCACCTGCCGCTGGGCACGGATCGTGGAGGCCCCACCGCGCTTCCTGGCGCCGGAGCTGGCGGAGGCCTTCCGCCGCACACCCTCGCCCCACCTGGATGACGAGCTGCCGCAGGTGCTGCCCTGCTTCCGGCTGATGCTTCCCGATGGCGCCCTGTTCACAGAAGACGGGGTGCCGATCCCGGTGGTGATCGTGGCCGATCTGCGGGCGATGGCCGACTGGCTGCCGGCTGAGGCCCAGCGGATCAGCGGCATCAGCTGCGTCGGCCTGGCCCTCGATGGCGCCAGCTACCTCACCCGCCATTCCTTCCAGCAGATCGGTGAACGGCAGCCCACCGTTGAAGATCTGAGCCATCCGGCCTGGCAGAGGGATGAACAGGCGGTGCAGAGCACCAACCAGCGGATGGAGGGCCTGGCCATCAACGCCCTGCTGGTGCAGCTCTATCAGCCTGAGCTGCTCACCACCAGCCCGGCGGCGAAGGTGCCCAGCGGCAAGGGCTTCTCCGCTGGCAGCCCGGACAACACCGGCACCGTGACGCCCCAGGGACCGGTGTGGATCGGTAAGGACTTCCGGCTCGATCGCACCCCCAGGGCCCCATCAGGAGGGACCGCGGCTGGCACCAGCAGCAGCAGCGCCTCGCGCCGGCCCCACTGGCGCCGGGGCCATTGGCACACCGTGCTGCATGGCGAGAAGCGTCTGAGCCGCCGTATGCAGTGGTTCCAGCCGGTGTATGTGGGGCTCGGTGAGAACTCAGACCCGGACGAAACCCAAACCCGAGAAGGAGAAAACCCGGTGGGGATACCGCTGGGCAAGCACCTCAGAGCACCCGCACCTCGGCCTGGGGACCGAGCACTCGCTGCTGATTGGCAGCCAGGATCAGGGCCTGCTCGCGGGGCACGTAGTGCGGCTCGGCGGAGATGTGTCCCTCGCGATCGAGGAAGAGCACCCGCAGCAGCTGGCCGGCGGCAACCGCTGCGCGGAAGCCTGCGGCTACAAGGAGATGCACCGAGATGATGCGGATCGGGCAGGAGCGGCTGAGGGGAGTGGCGGCCATGGCTGGGCTGGCGAACGACACCGCCGTTCAGCCCCGGCGCCGCCTGCGCCGCGCAAGGGGCGCGGAGCGCAGCGCAGCGACTCGCCTCAGCCCTTGGCGCGGTGCGCAAGCCGGGGCAGGCCGGGTGGCGTGATCGCCAGCCCCCAGGGCCGATTCACTGACCTGCCAACCCCTGGCTGCGACAGGCATCAACCAGCAGGGTCCTGGCGGATGACGCCAGAGAAGCGCACCACCACCGGCGGCTGATAGGGCCTGAGCTGCTGAGCTGTGGCCTCCAGGAAGGCCACCAGGATCGTGATCAGCAGGATGTAGTCCCGCAGTGCTGGCTCCAGGGGAGCCCAGAGGGGGTTGGTGCGGGCCTCGGCATAGATCTCGGCCAGACGGGTGCTGTGGGCAGGATCAGCCAGCGACGCCGATTCTGTGGAATGCGCGAAGGCGTTCCGCAGCTTGCGCAGAGCTGAGAGAGCCCGCTCCACCGGGGCGTCAATCAGACCCAGACGGCGAGCGAGGGCGACCTTGGCGCCGAGTGATCCCAGAGGGCGATCGGGCAGGAACAGGCCGTCACCGCGGCTGGGTGCCGGGGCCAGCAGGGCCTGAAGCAAATGCTCAAGTGCGGCATCGACCTGGGCGACGCCCACGAGGACTGCTCCACGTCCGCGCTCTTCGAGCATCTGCAGGGCGATGCGGCGAGCACCGTCGGTTGCCGAAACGTCAGCCGGCTGTTGTGGGGCTCCCCCTGGGTCAGAGGGGCCGGCGTGGCCATAGCAGGCGATGCGCAAGCTGAAGTCTTGTACAGACCATGCCAGCCTTGCAGGGGCGTTCACCGGGAGAGTTGTGGCCTACACCAACATTGAAGCCATCCTTGATGACGGCGGCGACATCACGGTGGGGCGGGTAGCTGGCGATTGTGTGGCAGCCGCGAGTACCAGCTACGACTGTCCGGTGATGGTTCGGAAGGATGGCGAGAGCTTTGCGGCGCTAATGAGGCGGCTGGATCGCTCGATCGGCAAAGCCTGGGACAACGAAACGATCATTGATGAAGTCAATGGTTGAGAGCCAGGCTGCAATCGATTCCGTTCCATTCGATCGGACGGGAGCTCCAGTGCTCTTCGATGGCCTGGGTGAAATCAGGGCGCACGAGCTTGGCGCGGGCCTTGCACCACTCCGGATCGTCTTGGCGGAGGATCACTCCCTCCGGGGGGCCTGGGTGATAGCGGCTGCGGAAGTGATCGATCTCGCTGCGTAGCCCATGGATGGTGTGGCTGTTGTTGTCCTGGAGGAGCGGAACGGTGGCCAATCCGAGCAGCTGGGCGGCGGCATCGCGTCGGATGCTGCTCCAGAAGCGCTGCCTCTCCGGATCCGCAACATCAAACAGCAGGAAGAGATCGGGCAGATGGGTGTAGGCCACCGAGTGGCGGGCGGCGCACCATTCACCGAAGAGAATCAAGCCTTGATGCTCCGGTTCCTGTAGGAACGCCTCCAGATCGGTACCGTGCAGGGCCAGCCATGTTTTCAGACCTGAGAACTGTCCTTGGTAGGGCTGCAGAAGATACTCACCGCGTTTCTGGATACGTAGATCGCCATCTGGACTGAGCGAGAAGCCGAGGTTGGCGCCATCGACCTTTTCTTCGATCGATACGGGTTCGGCTAGGAAGGCTTTGGCTTCCTGAGGCGTGAGGATCTTGTCATCGCGGACGGGGCCGTTACCCAGCCAGGCGAGATGAGGGGTGTGTGGGAAGCGGTAGAAACCATCATTCATGGGTTGGTTTCCGGCAAATCGGGAATAGGTTCTCCGGGGAACTTATGGCTATAGAACCTGCAAACATCACCTGGGCAAAGGAACTCGACTTCAACACCCCTGGCTTTCAGTACAGCCCACCAATTCAGCCATTTACAATCAACCGCTTGCCAGACTGGGGGGTCATCTGGATGGGCGTTCGCTACCGCTGCAAATTTACGGTCAGGCGGATCGAATTGTGGTTCGAGTTCAGGGTCGGGAAATTCCGTGAAACAGTCATCATCTGATTCATTCAGGGTTACCTGCTCTACCCGTGGCGAGCTTGAGTGGCGCAACAACCACTTTAAAAATACGTCCCCTACACCCTTGGGTGGGTTGATGCATGTCTTGTTTAGGTACTCACCCAAGATGCGGTATCCATCATCGATAACTGCTATGCCTTCACGCTGCATTATTTGCAAGCGCTGCACGCACTCCGCCACGCATTCAGGAGAAGCCTCATCATGTTGTCCATTAGCAACAAGAAGAACATTTGTGTCTATCACTGCTTTCATGGTGTCACACCTTCCCGCCTGAGATCCTTCTTGCGTTGCAAAGCAGCCATAGTCCGTCCTGCGATATCGGCCATCTCGTTGCCAAAGAAATGCTCAGGCCAATTCTCAATCTCGCCAAATACATTGAGCTTTAATGGTTCCAAGTCTGTCGCTGCACCTGCACGGCGGCAGAAGTAAACGGCTACATCTTCATGCCGAACCATCCCTTCTGCGACGCGTCGCTGAAGACGGTTAAGAAAATGTTCGGAATGGCTCTCCACAATCAATTGGACATCACGCGGTTTGCCGTTCTCGCGAGCTTGTGTTGCTGAGATGAACACATCCGCTAATTCAGCCTGGACTTGAGGATGCAGATGGATCTCAGGTTGCTCCATCCACACAGTAGAGTGAGGCTGGCAGTAAAAGGCCTGGACAATAGCTGGCAGCACCTGCGAAACTCCAAAGCCAACGTCCGTAATTTTCACCTCTGCAGCCTTAGCATGGGTCTTGACAAGTACTTCATATTCTTTGCGGCCTTCGGCAACAGCTCTGACAGAGAAGTCGTATATTACGCCTAGATCCTTGAGCCAGACAGCAATAAACTCTGCAAAGGTCTGCGTGGCTCGTTTGGGGCCACGATTTAATCTCCGTCCTTCACGTTGAGCTGCGAGGATCGCGGCGATTGTATTCTCACCGAGCGACCCAACACTAGCGGGGCTGTCACCAGACCACTGGTAGAGGCGTTGCGGGTGCATGCGCAGTGGCCCTAGGTAAGAAATGCCTTCCAGCATGGCCTCTGTTGCCAAGGCAAAGTCTGCAAGAAAACCAGCGTTCTTGTACCTGGCCATTGTGATATCAGACAATCGATAAAACTTTTCAGGTTCTTCAAGTGGCCACTTCCGACCATCGGCCATCTTGAAGTCATAAGTACCGGAACGCAAGTTTAGCTTACGCTTTTCGTCACGAGAGAGTGAGACATCTAGAACACTGGCCGCATTAGAAGCCAGCTCGTAGCGCAGGCTCTCTACTTCGGGTTGGTGTGATTTATTAGATATCAATGATACTTCAAGCTGCATGTGGTTGCCTTGGTAGCGCTTCTCTAGCTGTAAGGGGTCACGCACCTCAATTGGCTTCGGCAACCGCCAATCAAGCTCGAATGACAGCTCCTGCTGCAGATCATGAGCATGCAAGCAGTCTGCAAAAGTGCCAAGGTCAATCAATGATGTGGCATCCCCGAGGTTCAATGCACGTCGACGGTCTGCTGAGCGAGCTGTTTGTTGAAGAGCGAGCAGGAGATGGCCCAAGCTGCTCTTTCCGGCGCTGTTGGCCCCGAAAATCACAGTGAGAGGGGCAAGGCGGATATCCTTGGTATCCTTCCAAGCTTTGAAATTCTTGATCCTAAGATGAGTAAGCATCAGATCAAATCACCAGATTTTAGTCGATCCCACGCCTCCAGCACCAGCCGCTGGGTGCGGTACTCGCCGAACTGGCGGAGTTCGTTGTTTTTTAGCACGCGGAAGGTTTCGCTGGGGTAATCGGGGCCCATCACATCGGCAGGATCGAGGATGTAGCGCAGCTCATCGCGATTGAGGCCATAGAGGTGGGCGTAGAAGGCATCGAGTTCGGCCCGCAGCAGGGATCGGCGTTCGGGATCGAAACGGAAGGGTGGGCCGCCGTAGCCGAGGTCTTCGGCCCAGGGCTTGAGGTCGTGGGCGGTGTAGGTGAGTTCGAGGACGCGGGGTTGGATGAAGTCTATGGCGGCTTGGGTGTAGGCGTTTAGGGGGAGGACCGGCAATTGCTTGAAGATGAAGAAGTTCATGTGCGTTCCACCAACTTTGTGTCTTGCAAAGAAGTCATAGGGAATAGCCGAGAGATTTGCAAGCAAGCAAGCGAACAGTCGATTCTCTTCATGGCAATTCGGAAGCATCAGTGGCATTTGATTGCCCACACCTGACAGCGGCGCAATCGAAGCAATGACTGTCCGCTCGTCAGTCGCCCAGGAAATATCTCGCCACCCCATCAGCCACTGTCGATCCCACCCCTGCGCCTTGAGCCTCTCTTGCACTTCGCTCTGACTCACCCAATAACGTGGTTTGATCTTAAAACTGGGATCCCTCTTCTCTTCGGGTGTCGCATCGCGACTTGAGCCATCTGGGCCGTAGGTTGCCCAGCGATGGTCATAGTGGTGGATCAGCTTCGCCTCGTACAAGGACAGTCGTCCATCGCCATCCTCATCAAAGAAGAGATGGCTGTCCGTATTCATCATGAACATCAGATTAAACTTGATGCCCCAAGGATTACCCGCTTCTCCTATCGCTTCGTCGATCAGCACTGGAACACGGCCATAGATCTTCTTGGTCAGTTCAGCATCCATTTGGCTTCGGAAGACAGGACAGGTGCGCGTATTTGGATTGATCAGTGCAATCTCATCAGCGGTCAGTTCGAAATGGCGCCGATCATCCGCAAGCTGCTGGGTTGCAGTGGCGAAAAAGACAAAATCGGTCGCCTCGACCCCATCGCCGAGAGTCAGAAGTGAAAACTTATAGCTTCTATGAACTCCAGGGAATAGTGCCTCTCGATCTTCGAAATCGCGAAGTGTTACAACACGCCTCGTTTCTAGGATGTGCCGGCAAAAGTATTGGGTGAATGAGTCTGTAACGATCCCTGTTGGCAAGATCATCCCAGCTCGCGATCCTTTCGAAATCAGGTTCAGCGCGTGTTCGGCAAACAGCGGCGCGAGATTGATCCGCCCAAAGCTGGTGAAGGGAAAGCGTCCAGAGCCATGAACGAATGCCTGTGAGCCATCCACACCAAGCCTTTCGATCTGAAACTCTCGGTATAATTCTGGATGGTCATTATCTAGCTGAGCGATGAGCCTGTTTCTCGCTGCCATGTTCGCAGCTGTTGCTATCTCGGGTGCACGCGCTGCAAAGAACTCTCTAGGGTCCAGCTGCAGCATCTCCCAGGGCGGATTTCCCAGCACGCAATCAAAGCCTCCTCTCTTCATCGCTTCGCCAAAGCGCAGGTGCCAATGGAAGAAGCGGAAGTCTTTGGCGGCCTGTTCCACCGCCAACTCCAGATCACCTGGGATCTCCTGGCCGCTCTGGAGCAGTAGCAGATGCTCGCTGGTAGGCACCTTGGATCGGCTGGCCTGGGTCTTGGGCAGGAAGAAGGCGGCGGTGTAGAGATCAGCCGCGAGGGTCTGGGGATCGCTGGATCGCTCCTGCTCCCAGGCCTCAAACGCCGCCTGTTTGGCTGATCCTTCCGCCAGGGTGGTTTCAGGCATCGCCTCGATCTCCTGGAGCCGTTGCTGGCTGCGGCTGATCGGTGGGCTGGTCTGGAGATTGAGCGTGCCTTGCAGGGTTCCCTTCTGGCCTGCCTTGCGGAAACTGGCGTTCTCTTTCTTCAGGCTGGTGCAGGTGGGTTTGTCGTCGCCGGTGAGCGGCTTGTAGGCCTCATCGGGGATGCCCTGCTCCAGCACCTTCGGGTCGAACACCCCCACCAGCGAATCGCCGCACTGGATGTGGGCATCGAGGAAGCTGAGCGGCTTGCCGGGATCCACCGCTTCGATCCAGAGCGCCACCTTGCACAGCTCCACCGCCATCGGGTTCTTGTCGACCCCGTAGATGCAGTGGGCCACCACCTCGCGCAGGCATTCCTGGCGCAGCTCCTCGCTGGGCTCCTCATCGCCGGCGCGGATGCGGGCCAGCTCCAGGGCCAGGCGCCGGGCGGCCGCCAGCAGGAAGTGGCCGCTTCCGCAGGCCGGGTCGAGCACCCGGATCGCCAGCAGCGCCGCCTCCTTCTCCTCCCGGGTGGTGGCTTTGCTGAGACGGTCGGCAATCACCGGCAGCAGGGCCGACACGATCAACAGCTGTACCAATTGGTCTGGCGTGTAGTAGCTGCCGGTGGTCTTTCGGTCGCTCCCCGCTCCACCGCCATAGCTCAGCTGCCAGCTGCCGCCGGCGCGCTCCAGCTGGGGATGGAGCTCCAGCAGCCCCTCATACACACTCCCCAGCTCCTCGGTGTTGAGGTCGCGGTAGTTGACGCGGGTGAGCGTGTCCCCGGCCTGGAACCAGCCGATCGCCCGGATCGCCCGCAGCAGATAGCGGTTGGCCAGTTCGCATGGCTCCAACGCCTGGCATTGCGGCTCGGCGAACAGGCCCCCCAGGCCGGGCAGCCCCAGCGGAGAGCTGCTCTGGCGCAGCTGCAGGAACACCAGCTTCTGGGTCTGCCACAGATCTCCGTAGGGCCCCTCTGAGGCGCTGCGGCGGATCGCCAGCTCCCGCAGCCGGCCGACGCTGTAGCCCTCGCGGTAGATGCGGCGGCGCGGATCCTCCTGGCCCAGCGCTCGGGGGAACAGCAGATCGCGGTCTTCCGCAGTAAACAGAAACAGGAAGCGATACACCAGCCGCAACAGCTGGCGGTGCAGCTCCTGGCCGCTGAGAGCCCCACTGGCCAGTCTGGCGCGATGGCCACCTTGACCCTGCACGACGTTCCCGAGGACTTGGTGGCGCGGCTTGAGGAACGCGCCCATGCCCATGGCCGCAGTCTCACCAGTGAAGTGCTGGCTGCCCTGGAGTCCCTGGAGCCCGCGGCGGCCGGCCCGGCAGTGGCTCAACCTGCTCCAGAACCTGTGAACATCGAGCCCACATTGCGGCGCATCCAGGAGATCAGCGCCGGGCTGCGGGCCCAGGCGGCGGCTGAGGGCCGCGAGATTCGGCAGGTGCCGCCGCTGCCCCCAATGACGGAGGAGGAGGTTCAGTCCCAGCTTCATCGCTGACGGGAACTGCGCAGCCAGTTCAAGAGGCCACCGCTCACCACCGAGGAAATCATCGCGGCGATCGAACGAGACAGCCATCCGCCGGAACTGGATCGCTTCGGTAACCGCATCAACCCCGAATCTTGATGCTGGTCGCTGATACCAATGTGCTGATCGAGCTTTTTCAGCCCACGGCGAATGCCGAGGCTGTGCAAGCCGTGTGGGCCTCGGATCAGGATTGGCATTTGCCTGGTTTATGGATCCCTGAGTTTCGACACATCCTGCTGAAATACTTAAGATCTGGAGCGATCCTCCTGGATGAGGCCTTGGCCATTCTTGCTGACGCCAACGCTCAGTTTGCACATCGAACGATATCTGTGAATACATGCGAATGTCTTGCGATTGCCCACCGCCACGGCTTTTCCAGCTATGTCGCCGAATTCGTCTTGCTTGCGAGACAACTTGGCTGCCCGCTGCTGACGTTTGACCGCAAGCTGCTGCAGCTGTTTCCGGATGTGGCGCTGAAACCGGGTTCATAGGACTGGCGCTGGCAACAGCACAATCAGGCCGATCACACCCACCGGCAAGCTGGGTTCACAGCGAAAGCGCATCCGCAGCGATTCGCCCGAACGCAGCGAGGCCTCGCGCACGCGGCGGTGGTCTTCCTCCGCCAGATCGGCGCGCCGCTCAGCCAAGGCCGCCAGCGCGGGCTGCAGGGCATCGAGCTCTGCCACCGCCTCCTGCAGCCACTGCTGGCGCTGCCGGTGATGGCCTTCTTGCGCTCGTTGGTTAGAAAGAGCGTGACGGCCACGGTGCCTGCGGCATAGCCCTGGCTGAGCGGTGCCGGGCGGCAATGTCAGCGCAAGTGCAAGCCGTTGCTCTTGGGCCAGGGCCGGCCGGTGAGACCCTTGGTGGCGGTGATCTCGCTGTGACTGAGGGCCAGCGCTTCCTGGCGGGGGGTGCGCTGCCAGATCTGTTGCTCGCGGGATGACTCGCGCGATCCGCCCTCCTCACGGGCGATGGTTGCGGCGGCATCGGGGTTGGCTCCCTCGGCGAGCCGGACGTAGTCGCCCCAGCGGGCGATCAGTTGCAGCTCGCCACCGGGCGGAAGCAACACACTCACGCCGATCGAGGAGGCGAACAGCTGCGGCCTCGCCGGCCCGGATTCACTGTTGCCGCCGTCGTCGCCCGATCCCGGTTTGTACTCGCTGTTGGCCTTCTTGGGTTTGCGCTGATCCACCCCGTCCACCCCGGCGAAGTCGTCGTCGGCTGTGTCGTCGCACTTGAGCGACAGATCGGTTTCGGTGGGCACCAGGAAGCCGGTGGGGTACCAGCTGCTGGGCAACCGATCGAGGGCTTCCGAGTCCAATCCCTTACCTTCCGACGCGAGGACCTGCAGCACTCGCTGGGTGGGGCCGACCAGCTCCAGTTCAAGGGCGGTGACCAGTTGGCTGCGGACCTGCGCCGAATCAGGGCCTGCTGCTGGGAGGGAGGTGGTGCTCATGGGGGCGAGTCTGGCAAGGGCGGCAGGCCTGGGATCCGGATCTCCCGCGAAGAACGACTCAGCCTGGCGAGACCGTCCTGACATTGTCTGGCAGCCAGCTCTAGGGTGGCGGGAAAAGGTGCAGTGATGACGTCATCCCCCTTGCGCAGCGAGAAGCTGGACCTGCGGCTGACGCCAGGGGCCAAGCAGACCCTGCAGCGGGCCGCTGCGGCTTCCCAGCGCAGCGTGAGCGAGTTTGTGCTGGAGAGCGCCTTGGCCAGCGCGGCCGAAACCCTGGCTGATCGGCAGAGCTTCCAGCTCAATGGGGAGCGGTGGGAGGCGTTGGTGGCGGCCCTGGATGCACCACCGCTGGTGCATCCGCGGCTGGCGCGGTTGCTCCAGGACCCCAGCGTGCTGGAGCAGCCCCCTTCCGGTGACGCCGGGTGAGCCGCTACCGGATCGAACCGTTCCAGGCCAGCCATGCCGTGGAGGGCTTTGATTGCGGTGACGAGGCCTTGAACCGCTTCCTGATCCGCTTCGCCCTGGCGAACCAACGGGCCCGCGCCAGTCGCACCTATGTCGCCTTGGCTGAAGATGCCGTTGTGGGCTTCCACACGTTGGTGGTGGGTGAGGTGAGTCCGGAGCAGGCACCCGAGCGCATCCGCAAGGGGTTGGCGCGCCACCCGATTCCGCTGATGGTGCTGGCCCGGCTGGCCGTGGCGGTGGGCCACCAGGGACAGGGCCTGGGTGCGGCGCTGCTGAAGGATGCGATCTGCCGCACGCTGGCTGCCGCTGAGATCGCCGGCATCCGCGCCATGGCGGTACATGCCAAGGATGAACGCGCTCAGAGCTTTTACACCCATTTCGGTTTCCGGTCATCGCCGACCGATCCGTTGCACCTGTTTGTGCTGCTCAAGGATCTACAGACTTTGCTTCCCATCCCATGGGTGTATTTGCAGCACCCGCGCATTTGCGCTGAGACCAAGCCGTTGTCGGTGTCATGCGAACTCCGCATCTTCAACCTCTTGGAGTCTTGAATACCAATCCCACAGCTCAGCAATGCCGGCCTCCTGGGGCAGTGGGTTGTTTTCAATAAACATTGCCTTAATGAACTGATTCAGATAGGCCTCTCCAGTGCGACGGGGGTGATTGGTGATCCATGATCCATAGAAGCTGGGATGCACTCGGTAGTGGTGCGTGTGAACAAAAGGCGACCACGTTTCCCTGAGGTCCGGCTCGTCTCGGATGTCGATGATCTCAACTTGCTCCATGCAGCGCTCATCCGTGTAGCCCCACGCATCCTTCAAGAGTTCGATCGCCCTGGCGTCTGAAGTGGGCGCGCCATAACCAAAGATCGTCACCATGAAAGCGTGTTTCAGAGCGTCTGCGACCATGGCCTACTGACGCGAAATAAATTTGTCTAGCTGGTAATTCTTCTGGGTGATCGGATAGAGCAGCCGTGTAGGTTCAAGCTGTGAACCACAATGGCTGCATGAACCACCATTATTTCCCATCATATGGCCTTCAGCGCAGTAACCCACCTCTACATTGCTGTGGAGAAACAAAACCCTTGGCAGCTTGAACCTGTGTGAACTTCTCCTGATCGCCTGAACCAGAAAGGGATCCCAGTTGAAGGTCGCGATCAAGTCTTTGTCTCTTCATGACAGGACCAGGTGGTCATAGATCGTGGGATGCTCTGGCAGCTCCATCTCACGAAAGTATCGGTACACTTGGCGCTCCAGCTCTTCTCGAATCTCGATCAATCCTGAGTCTTGATGAATGCACGCGTAGATGTCTTCAAAGTTGTGCGATTCAAAGCGAAGCCCGGTTTGGGCCACGATGTCTTCGATGCCAAGTGTCTCGATGAGATTATTCATCAACGGGAGCATCCTCCCGTGCTTGTCTCCTTGCGGAAAAGCCGCGTAGCTCGCACCTCCACCAAGGATGACTACGTGGGGCTTCCCCACCGAAACTTGTCTAATCTCGTCGTCGGCTGTCACATCCATGATGCTAAGTCATAAAACAGAGATTCAAAGGCAGAGTGCTCCAGGGCCTGAGTCGGTGGCCAAGGCAATGCAGGCTGCTCGTAACGGCTTGAGATAGCTCTTGATCACACCCAGACAAGAGTGGTGTCGACCTTGACGTACTCGTGCGTCAGCTTGTTGCGAAAGCTGGGGCTGGGCGAAGGCGATGGTCATAGCGCCAGTCCGATCTGGGCAGTAGCGAACGGCTCGACCGCCTCGCCCTGCGCCGCAGCGAACGGGGCAACCGGCGCAGCGATGAGGCCCACCGCCAGGCCCTGCGGCGCCTGGAGCTGTTGCTGCATAACAGCGGCGGCATTTACCTCGGCAACGACCTCAAAACACAGCTGCGGCTGGCCAGCCCCAATGCCCGGATCCGCGCCAGGCAGCTGGTGACGCTGCGCTTCTGCTGCCAGTGCTGATGTTTTGCCTTCATCCGCGAGGGCCTGCAGCGCTACCCGATCGAGCACACCCGCTTCTCCAGGCCCCTGGCCGGTGAGCACTGGTGGCACCACCCCAACGCCCCGCACGTGCTGGAGCCGGGCTCCCCTGCCGACAGCCATCCTTACCCGGTGGAGCTGGATCTGCCCCCCTGGACCCTGGAGCGCGACATCGACCTGTGCACCTGGCTGTTTGCCTTCGGCGCCGGCATCCGCATCGAAGCCCCGGCAGAGCTGCGCCAGGAGCATCAGGAGCGGCTGCAGGCCGCCCTAGCGGTGGTCCAACCA
>VGQX01000032.1 GCA_016882305.1 Cyanobacteria bacterium K_Offshore_surface_m2_239 | reverse complement strand
CCGGCTGCGCCTGATCAATTGCCATCGCAACAACCTGCGGAACGTCAGCATCGACATCCCCCTGGGCCGGCTGGTGGCCGTCACCGGCGTGAGCGGCAGCGGCAAGAGCACCCTGGTGAACGAGCTGCTCCATCCCGCCCTGGAGCACCAGCTGGGGCTCAAAGTGCCCTTCCCCTCCGGCCTGGAGGAGCTGCGGGGCATCCAGGCGGTGGACAAGGTGATCGTGATCGACCAGAGCCCGATCGGTCGCACGCCCCGCTCCAATCCCGCCACCTACACCGGGGCCTTTGATCCGATTCGCCAGGTGTTCGCCGCCACGGTGGAGGCCAAGGCCCGGGGCTATCAGGTCGGTCAGTTCAGTTTCAATGTCAAGGGCGGCCGCTGCGAAGCCTGCAGCGGCCAGGGCGTGAATGTGATCGAGATGAATTTTCTGCCGGATGTCTATGTGCAGTGCGAGGTGTGCAAAGGAGCCCGCTACAACCGCGAAACGCTCCAGGTCACGTATCGCGGCCACACCATCGCCGATGTGTTGCAGATGACCGTGGAGCAGGCCGCGGAGGAATTCGCCGCCATCCCGCAGGCGGCGGAGCGGTTGCGCACCCTGGTGGATGTGGGATTGGGCTACATCAAGCTCGGCCAGCCGGCGCCCACCCTGTCCGGCGGCGAGGCCCAACGGGTGAAGCTGGCCACGGAGCTCTCCCGTCGCGCCACGGGCAAGACCCTTTATCTGATCGACGAACCCACCACCGGCCTGAGCTTCTACGACGTGCACAAGCTGGTGGATGTGGTGCAGCGGCTGGTGGAGAAAGGCAATTCCGTGCTGGTGATCGAGCACAACCTGGATGTGATTCGCTGTGCCGACTGGATCATCGATCTCGGACCGGAGGGCGGCGACAAGGGCGGCGAGATCGTGGTGTGCGGCACGCCGGAGGAGGTGGCGGCCCACCCGACCAGCCACACGGGCCGCTACCTGCGCAAGGCCCTGGCGGACCATCCCGCCCCGGCGATGGAGGCGGCTTAGGGCGTTGGTTCTTCGCCGCTGCCGCTGGGGTGGGCCTTGTTGCTGTCGGGCATCCAGTAGCTGAGATCGTTCTGCCAGTAGAGGCGGCCGGGCAGCCGTTCGCTGCTCAGCTTGGAACGGGCCATGTCGCTCGCCAGCCGGCTGATCTCCAGGGGGGACAGGTTGGTTTCGATGTCTTCGCCAGCGATTTTGAGCAGGGTGGGCAATTGCAGCAGGGTGGAGGGTTGCGCCAACTTGCGGAACACCTGGTTGATCACCAGGCGCTGCCGTTCCATGCGCCCCAGGTCGCCGGACTCATCGTGCCGAAAGCGGAGAAAGCCCTCCAGATCCTTGCCCTTCAGCGTCTGACGACCGGGCAGGAGATCGATGTAGAGGCCCTGGGCATTGTCGACGTAATACATGGACTTGGGCACATCCACCTCCACGCCTCCCAGGGCTTCCGCCACCCGCTCCACCGCCCGCAGGTTCACTTTCAAATGCTTGGGCACCGGGGTGCCGAGCAGCTGGCCCACCACGTCGCGGGTGGTGTCCACTCCAGCGGCGGCGTAGAGCGCGTTGATCTTCTGCGTGCCCAGGGTGGGTGTTTCCACAAACGTGTCCCTGGGCAGTTGGGTGATGCGCGTGAGGCCATCGCCGACCCGAACAGTGAACATCACATCGGTGCTGCCGGACACCTGATCGCTGCCCATCACCAGCACGGGTGGATCGTTCGGCTGAAGGGGGGTGACCTGGCTCAGGCTCGCCAGCAGCTCCCCCAGCCCCGGGGGGGGTGCCGCCAGGGCGTAGCCCAGGCTCAACCCCAATCCGAAGGTGAGACCGGCCAGGCGATGGCGCCGCCAGGGGGACAGCGCTGGGGAGGGTTGCGGGGGGGGCACCACCAGGGGAGGGGTGGAGGGCTCGGCTCGGCGGCGCCGGCTCCGCTCCCGGCGGGGACGGGACGGCCTTCCCTTCGGGGGGAGTAATGGCGCCTGGCTCATGGGCTTCCTGAATGGTTCGCAGGGTAAGGTCGTTTGGCCTCATCCACCAGTGGCGCCAGGCCGGTTTCTGCGGGCGAACTGGACGGTTCACCCTGTTGATGTCGTGCGTTTTCCCTGCAGCTTGGCGTTTCAGACCGCAGGCGAGGCCAGCCAGGCCATGCCCTTCGGGTTGACCTTGGAGGGACTGGAGCGCTGGGCCCTGATCTACCTGGGCCTGTCCTCGCTGGTGTTTGTGGCGGTGTGGGTGGTGGGCTACCTGCGCCGCTGACGATGAATCCCCTCAGGAGAGGCTGTTTCCTTCAGGAGAGCATGGTCAGCTGACGTTCTGGCGGCTCCTCGCTGATGAAGCCGTAGGACTCGAACACCGCGGGATCGGGGTGGGTGATGCGCGGACCGTCGCTGGTCTGCTCAAGGCGGAACCCCTCCGCCGCCATCCGCCGCATCAGCGCCGCCGATTCCTGAAAACGCGAGGCCATGGCCTCCAGACTTGCGCAATCCGCAGTCAGGCCGGTTTCCGTCCAGGTGAAGTAGGGCATGGGACTCACGAGGGCACGCCAGCGGACCCGAACGACCGCTTGGAGCAACTTTAGGCCGGAAGCAGGGCCAGCCCGAGAAGCACGAGCAGTCCGCTCACGGCCCAGAAGCTGATCACCACCCCCTGCTCGCTGAGCCCCCCCAACTCGAAGTGGTGGTGCAACGGCGCCATCCGCAGGATGCGTTTGCCCTGGCCATCGGGTCCTTTGGTGGCCTTGAACACCCACACCTGCAGGATCACGGAGAGGGATTCGGCGAGAAAGACCCCGCCCATCAGCAGCAGGGGCCAGAGGCTGTCGCTGAGCAGGGCCACGGCGGAGAGGGCCGCGCCCATGGCCAGCGAGCCGGTGTCGCCCATGAAGACATTGGCGGGGTGGCGGTTCTGGGTGAGAAAACCGATCCAGCAGCCGGCCATGGCGGCGCAGAAGGCAGCCAGGGAGGGATCGCCGCCGTGGCCGCGCGCCATCAGTTGCACAGCCATGCCGGTGAAGACCACCGCGCCGCAGCCGGCGGCCAGCCCATCCAAGCCATCGGTGAGGTTGGTGGCATTGCTCTCGGCGAGAAAGACGAACAGGCCCAGGGGCCAGATCAGCAGCCCGAGGGGCAGCACCCAGCCGAGGGGAAGTCCCACATCTCCCGGGGCGCCGCCGCCGAGCCAGCCGCCGTGGCCCACCCAGAGCAGAAAGAGCACAGCGGCCAGGGCCTGGAGCAGCAGTTTGCCCCGGGGGCTGAGGCCGGTGTTGGTGCGTTTGGTGAGGCTGCGCCAGTCGTCGGTGGCGCCGATGGCCATGTAGGCCAGGGTGACGGCGGCCACGGCCAGCAGGCGGGGATCGTCGGGGCTGGTCCAACCGCCCACCAGGACGCCCGCAGGAACGACCAGGAGGCCGCCCATGGTGGGCGTTCCGGCCTTGCTGAGGTGTCCCTGGGGTCCTTCCTGGCGAATCACCTGGCCGAGCTTGAGGGTCCGCAGCCGGGGAACACCCCAGGCGGCGATCGCCGCGCTCACCAGGGCGGCGACGACGAAGGGGAGGGTGAGATGGGAGTTGGCCAACCTGGCATCCGCCAGAAGGCAGGCGGCGAGGAGGGCCGCGGCGAGCACGGCGGCCGTGAGGCGGCCATCTGCGAGACGCATGGAGGGGGGCGCTCAGTCTTCCCAGTCTTCCTCGGCGGGTTCCTCGGCCTGGGCGTAGTCCTCCTTCTCACCCATGAGGGCGGAGAGCTCCTCCTCTTCCACGGTGCTCACATCCGTGCTGGCGGTTTCCTCATCGGCCACCAGGCGGCCATTGGCCTCGAGCAGGGTGAGCAGGTCGGGCTCGTCCCGCAGGGGAAGCACGGGAGCGGGCTCATCCCGGCGATACCGGGTGAGGGAGGGGTTGATGCTGTCGAGAATGCTCATGCCAAACCTCGTGCCTGTGCGCGTGAGCGAGCCGCCGCGGACCTCCCTGCCATGCTGCTGAGCCAGGACCAAGGCGCTGGGCCGGGACCAGATGACGGGGCAAGCCAGATTGCGGGGCAAGTTCCGGGCAAAGAGTGACCCATCATCCTAGTCCTTGGCTCCCCTCCAGGAGTTTTTCCCCACCACCGTCCTCTTGCCAACAGGCCCCATGGGTGTGTTCCAGTCGCCACCGTCGAACGGGCCGCGCCCGACGGGCCCGCAGGGCAAGGCGCGGTCGATTGCCCTGATGTGGCTCCTGTCCCTGGGCCTGAGCGCCCTGCTCGTGGCGGCCGGCCGGCGCTGGCCGGAGCCGTTGCCCCCGCGACCGGAGTGGATCTGGGCGTTGTTGTCGCTGGTGCCGCTGGCCATCTTGGCCCTCGTGCTCTCCCGCTGGTCGCTGGGCGACGAGAGAGAATCCTCCGGTGCAATGCAGGAGCGGCGTTGATGGCTGTCAGTGGGACCGCGGGTGACGGCGGGGGCCGGGCCCGGAAGGTGGTGCTGGCCTATTCCGGCGGAGTGGACACGAGCGTCTGCATCCCCTGGCTCCTGCGGGAGTGGGGCGTGGAGGAGGTGATCACCTTCGCCGCCGACCTCGGCCAGGGCGACGAGTTGGAGCCCATCCGCCAGAAGGCTCTGGCGGCGGGCGCGAGCCAGTCGCTGGTGGCCGATCTCGTCGATCCCTTCATCCGGGAGTTCGCCTTTCCCGCCATCCAGGCCAACGCGCTCTATGAGGGCCGCTATCCCCTCTCCACCGCCTTGGCCCGGCCCCTGATCGCCCGCGAGCTGGTGGCGGTGGCCCGGCGGGTGGGAGCCGATGCCGTGGCCCATGGCTGCACGGGCAAGGGCAACGACCAGGTGCGGTTCGATGTGGCCATCGGCGCCCTGGCGCCGGATTTGAAGGTGTTGGCGCCGGCTCGGGAATGGGGCATGAGTCGGGAGGAGACGATCGCCTACGGCGAGCGCCATGGCATTCCGGTGCCGGTCAGCAAGGCCTCGCCCTATTCCATCGATCTCAACCTCCTCGGGCGCAGCATCGAGGCCGGCTGCCTGGAGGATCCGATGGTGGAGCCCCCTGAGGAGGTCTACGCCCTGACGCGGTCCGTCCAGGACTGCCCGGCGGAGCCGCAGGTGGTGGAGCTCGCCTTTGAGGGCGGCCTGCCGGTGGCGCTGGATGGGGAGCGGTTGGATCCGGTGGAGCTGGTGCGGCGGGCTAACAGCCTGGCGGGAGTCCATGGCTTTGGCCGTCTCGACATGATCGAGAACCGCGTGGTGGGCATCAAGTCGCGGGAGATCTATGAAACGCCGGGCCTGCTGCTGCTGATCCGCGCCCATCAGGAGCTGGAGTCGTTGACGCTGGCGCCGGATGTGCAGCGCCAGAAGCGCCAGCTGGAGGCCAGTTGGGCGGATCTCGTCTACCAGGGCTTGTGGTTCGGCCCCCTGAAGGAGGCCCTGGATGCCTTCATTCGCGCCACCCAGGGCTGCGTGAACGGCACGGTGCGGGTGAAGCTGCACCGGGGCAACGCCACCGTGATCGGTCGCCAGAGCACCAGCGACAGCCTGTATGTCGACGCCATGGCCACCTACGGCGCCGACGATCGCTTCGACCACCGGGCGGCGGAGGGCTTCATCTACGTGTGGGGGCTGCCCACGCGGACCTGGTCCGCGCGCCACCGCTGACGCCCGGCCACCGCAGCCCCGGGGCTGAACCGGCTTGGGGGCTGAACCGGTCCGGGGGCTCAGCCGGCTCGGGGGCTCAGCGGTGAAGGCTGCGCAGGGCCCGGCGCAAGCCCAGGCCCCTGGTGATCGGGGGCTCCGGCTCTGGCCCCGGCTCCGGCTCCAGCGGGCGAGAACCGCTCTGCACCGCGGGCGGCCGGCTGGGCGGCAGAGCGGGCGCTGTCGCGGGCGCCGCCGCGGACGCGAGGGCGGCCTCCGCGCCGCCGGCCAGGGCGAGCAGGTGTTGCTGGAGGAGGGCATTGTCTCGCTCCAGTTGACGCTGCTCCAGGAGGAGCGCCTGAAGACGCTGCTGAAACTTGCGCTCGAGGATGGCGGGCAATTCCTCCAGCAGCTCCCTCAGGCTGCGGGCTTCCGCGTGGGCCGCGGTCAGTTCCCGCTGCAGGCGGCGCAGGGCGGGAGTCGCGGGTGCCAGGGGCGTGGCGGCGCCAGGGGGAGCGGTGTCCTCGCTGATGGAGACGAGGCGCAGGGGCCGAGCGCTGGGCGAAGGCATGTCGCTCGGCAGAGCGTTTGGCAAGGACGGACCTGAGGCCATGGATCCAACTCCCGCGCGTTACCAATGGGACGCAAACCTAACCGCCTCCGCTCTTTTCAACAACCATTGCGGCGCTTCCGCGCCACTCCCGGTCAAAAAAAAGCCCCCCTTGGAGGGGGGGGAAGCTTCAGTCCTCGGAGGGAGCGGTGGTGGCCGGAGCGGTGGCCGCGCTGGCGGAGGCTTCGGCGGTGACCAGGGCCCGGGGGGTGGGCAGGGGGCCGGTCTGTTTGATGGTGAGGTAGCGGATCACGTCTTCGGAGAGGCGCATCGCCCGCTCCAGGGGCGCCACCTGTTGGCCATCGCCGTTGTGATTGAGTTGCACATAGATGCCTTCGCGGTGCTTGGCGATCGGATAGGCCAGGCGGCGCTTGCCACGCATCTGGGTGTCGAGCACCTCACCACCGGACTCGGTCACCAGGTCGCGGTATTTGGTGATGTGGGTGTCCACTTCCTCCTCCGGAATGTCCGGCCGGAGGATGTACATCGTTTCGTAATAGGGCTGGGTCATGGGAGAGGACGTCGTGGTCGCCTCGAGACGGTCGGGCTCGAAAGGGGCTGGCGGCTTGAGCCTGTCAGCGACGGCGGAAGGGCCAACCTATCGCAGCGCCAGCGGAGGGGCGGAGCTTGACCTTTCCGGTTAAGGTTGCGCATTCCAATGGCCCCGATGTCCCGCCTTCCCGCCGGCGTCGCGTTCCTGATGGGCTCCGCCTGGCTCCTGGCGGAGGCCTCGGCCAGGGCGACCGCGTCGATCCACGCGGCGGCGCCATCGGCCCGCTGGCGGGTGGTGGAGCAGGGCAATCCCGCGCCGCCCTCGGCGATGCGAACGCTGGAGCTGGCGCCCGCCCCCCGTTCTGCGATCGTTCCGGCTGCGGCCGGACCCTCCGCCTCCTTCGGATCGACGGGGGCGGGGGCGGGGGCAGGGGCGTCGGCGGGGGCGGCCATCCCCGCCGACGCGGACGTGCTGGCCGCTCCCATCCGCCCTCCCTATCGGCTCCGTCCGTCGCTGAGCGGAGGGGTCCCCACCGGTTTTGTGGGGAGATGGGGCGACTATTTCCTTTCCGGTTCGGCGGGCACGCCGGGAAAGCTGCGGGACGGGTCACCGGATGGCTCGTTGAATCTCGGCTTTGGACTGGGGGATCCGGAGCGGTTCCTGGGAGCGGAGGTATTCTGGGGGATCGGCAGCATCCGGAATCTCAATGACAACGGGGCCTTCGGCGGAGCCGTGGGCCGCCTTCTCGTGCGGCGTCCCGATCTGCTGGTGGGCGCGGCGGGAGGGGTTGTGGAAGCGTTTTCCTATGGATCGGAAGCCAACCCGCAGCCGACCAATGGCTATGGAGCGTTGTCGGTGGCCCTTCCTCTGCGTCCGGCCGATCCCGTCTTTCAGCGCGTGGCGCAGTTCACGGCCGGCGGGGGAGGCAGCAGTTTTGCCGCGGTCAACAGCTCCTTTCAGACGTCTGAGACCGGGGTGTTCGGCGCCGCCGGCCTGGAGGTGACGCCCAACATCGGGGTGTCCGTGGGGGTGAGCAGCCGCGGCACCAACGTCAACCTGTCCTGGATCCCTCTGCGCGACTGGCCGGTGTTCGTCAATGTCATGGCAGCGGATGTCTTCAGCGACACGCCCTGGGGAACGGTCGGCGTGCTGAGCATTGGCTGGGGTGACAGTCTCAGAACTGGACTTACAACAAGATGAGATGTGTGGGACTCGCAAGAATCCGTGATACTGTTCAAAAGCTTAAGTTTTGTATTCCTGATCCCACAAATCCATGAAGTTTTTTTGCTTCCGCTAGTTTCGGAGAGTTTTTTGGGTTGTTCGCTATGGCTCTCAAACCAGTTTTTCCCTTTGGTTTTGTGAGTGCAGTCCTCACGCTGAGCGTGATGGCAACCACCCAGCCGGTTTATTCCCAAACCGGGACTCGCCCGAGACCGGGAGTGCCCGCCGGTCCGATGCCCGGCGTTCCCACAGATCCCATCCGGCCCTCCGCCTGTTGCGTTGGCCAGAACTCGGGAGGCTTCGTGATGAGCACCATTCCGCTTTCGGGAAGTTCGCAACCTCTCGGCACTGCGACATCGCCAAGCTCGTCCCCGTCGACGACGACAACGCCAGTCAACACTTTCCCCACCACAACCGATCCCTGAGGTCGTCATCCTCCCCCTGAAGATCCATGCATTTAGTCGCAAGAAGTGCGAGATCGGTTTTCGTGCGCGCTTCCATCGCAGTCAGCTTCATCGCAGGGGGAGTTTTTGGTGTATCGCTACCAGCGGAAGCTATCAGGCCGGCATACACCGCGACGGAGAGACGGGGCAGTTTTTATGATCAAGGCAGCCAGAGCTCATCGTTTGGATTCTATTTTGATACCACGATCGAACTTCCGATCGATGCTCTGGGTTTCGCGCCTCAAGAAGGGTGGCCTGGTGGTTCATCCGCCTATACCGTGAGCGTATGGGCATTTCAAAATGGAGGGCTTAATCCAGGAGACTATGTCTTGAAAGCCCAGTCTATTTTTACACCAGGCAACACCTATGTGATTCAGGATGGTTGGTGTTGGCAAAGCATCGTTCCAGTGGTTCTGCCAGAAACATATAATTCCGACCCAACGAATCAGCGCGGATATGTGATTGCGGCAACAGGTAATTACAAGAATCAGCCAGGGAATGTGAAGTATGAAAGTGGAATTCCGAATATCGACCCCAATTTTAACTTTGGTGGAAACGCTTTTGGTGATTCATCGGCTTCCGCTGCGGGATTTTTCCCCATTCCGACAGGTGAAAATCCGGCTCTCGGGATTAATGCGTTTTTCAATCCGAACCTGTCCTACGTGCCAGGACCGGCACCCATTTTGGGCGTGGCGGGAGCCTTGGGAATCGCCAGAAAACTCAGGCATCGGATTCGGTTAACAAAACAATTCTAGTTTAAATTCTAAAGTCTCAGGCGAGATTGCTGAGATTGTCAACACAACCACGCTCGGGGTTGTTGTCAACCTCACTTGGAGGTGTTGTCAATCTCAGGCGAAGCCGGTGGCGATGGAGGGGAGGGATCGGTTGTGGGTGTCTCCGTCGGAAGCGGTTCCAGGACCAGCAGCAAAGGTTTGGCGCTGCCGCTGGGGGGCAGGGTCGCGTTCCGTGCCCAGCGCTCCAGGGTTTCCTTGGAGCGAAGCGGTGGCGTGACGGTGGTTTCCGCGATCCCATCAGCTTTCATCACCAGGGGGTATTCCTCCGGGGTTTTGAGGTGGGGAGCGGGCAAACGGACGATTTCCGCCGGCAGCACGCGATCCGCCCCTTGAAGCAGCGCGCGCATGGCGGGCCGCCAGGGAGGGGGAACGGCCTCCAGTCGATTGGCGGAGCGGGCTCGCAGGGCTTGTTCCAGCCGGGCGGCGGGGACCATGGGCTTTTCGCTCAAGCTCTCCAATCCCAGGGGCCCACCCAGGAGCAAGGCGCCACGAATCGGTTGGGGCAGGAGGGACCCGGGATCCAGCGGGGGAGCGGCGGGCCTGGAGTCCGGGCTGGCGGCGATCCAGGCCCGCGGCTCCGCGAGGTCGCTCGAACGCGAAACCAAGGGCACCGGGCTGGGATGGGCGTTCTCCAGGGCTGTGGCCGGCACGGGAGCGAGCAGAGGGGGGGAGCTGTACGACAGCGGGATGGGAAGGAGGGGTCCGCTGCTGGAGGCCCGGATCGAGCCCCGCGGCGGTTGGTCCGCGAACAGCAAGGGCACCCAGGCGGCGGCGGCAATGGCACTCAGCCAGAACAGGGCCCAGGGGGTCGCCGGCGGGTCGCTGGGGGGCTGCGGGGAGGGAGGGGCCATGGGGGGCTTCAGTTGTTGTTGTTCGTATTGCGCAAAACTTCCACCAACGCGAGGATGTTCACCAGTCCGGTGATGGGCTGCGAGACGGCATTGAGGCTGTCGGTGCCGGCGGCGAAGACGCTGCGGTTGACGATGACGCTGTCGCCGTCTTTGAGGGGAGGATTGCGGGGGCCGCTGACACCCTGGCGGAAATCCACCATGTAGCGCCGCAGGGTGGCGGTGCCGTCCCGATTGATGCGCACCAGCTCCACGTTGTTGCGATTGGCGCGCATGGGGGTGGGGCCACCGGCGGCGAGCAGGGCCTGCATCAGGGGTGTGCCCGCTGGCAGGGCGAGTTTGCCAGGGGTTTTCACCTCACCCACGACGTTCACGTTGATCGTGCTGGGGGAGAGATTGGCGGCGGCCAGGCCCAACACCTCTCCCGGGGGCGGGGCGGGCGCCCGGCTGAGGAGGATGGTGTCGCCATCAAAGAGGAAGGGGTTTTGGCGCTTGTCGCCCCGCTGGAGAAGGGCCACGAGATCGAGCTGGATTTCGCGCAGTTGGCTGGTGGTGCCGGGCAGGCGGCGCTGGAGCCGCACATCGCGGAGATTGGCGTTGAGGGTGATGCCGCCGGCTTTCTGGAGCGCGGTCACCACAGTGGGCATGGCGGAAGCGGAGATGGGTTTGCCCGCCACGGCGGCCGTCTCGCCCGAGGCGTTGAGCACATACAGGCCGGGGGCTTCCACCTCGCCCACCACAGAGACCTGCATCGGACGGGGTCGGGTCACCAGCAAGGTGAGCTCGGGCCGGCGGAGATAGCGCCGGTAGAGGGTGGTCAGCCAGCGATTGGCTTGGTTCACCGTCAGGCCATCGAGCACCACCGATCCGATCATCGGCAGGGTGGTGCTGCCATCGTTGAGGAGTTCAAAGGCGCCACCGAGCTTGGCGTAGGACTCGGAGACAAAGCTGATCTGCAGGGCGTCGCCTGGGCCGAGGATGTAGGCGTCGAGGTCGGGCCGAGGGTCGACGGGCTCAATGCCCGCTGGGGGGCGCGGGGCGGCTGGCGCGGGGGGCGGAGAGGGAGCGGTTCCGGGGCGCGGGGAGGCCAGCAGGGGAGCTGGAAGTGGCAACAGCAGAACCAGGACGCTGTATGGTGTTATGAGTCGTCGTAACCGCACCTGATCATTTTGGGCGACTTGATCTCTCCCATTTTACGTGGTGCTGTCCGCCCCCGAGGCGAGGGGATCCTGAAGTTGCACTTCTTTGAGGAGTTCTTGCAAAAAAACAGCCCTGGTCTTAAAATGTAATTACTCAATCTGGAGGCACTTGAGCTTGGCTCGTGCCCCGAAGAGTTGTTCATGCCAAAGGTGTATTCGTTTACATTCGACTTGTGGCCTCTCTTCCATCTTTTGTCTTTGTCTCCCTATAGCCTTTTCCTGTGACTCTTTCCCGTGAGCAGCAGGTTGTGACAGCCCACGGCACCACCCCTGCCGGACTGGCTGGCGATCCAGGCACCGAGGCCGAGGGAGAGCTGAAGCTGGGTGAGTTGTTGCAGGCGCTGCAGCGCAGGCGCCGCTTGATTGCAGTTGTCACGGTGATTTTCACGCTGGTGGGAGGGGCGAATGCGTATTGGGAACGGACTTATCGTCCAACATACCAAGGTGGTTTTCGCCTGCTTGTAAGCAATCCGATCAATGATTCAGGTGGCGAGGGAGGAACGATCGCCAACGTCGCCCTGCAGCGAGGGGGAACAGCGGACACGGCCACCTTGATTGAGGTCCTCACCAGCCCCTTGGTGTTGGAATCCCTGGAGCGGAAATTGAAGCTGCCTGGTGGTTCCATCAGTGGCGCGCTGACAGTTTCTCCTGGTGGTAGTCGCGGAGGCTCGCAAGGCGTGTTGTCTGTTTCCTTGCTCTGGCCCGATCCGGTGGAAGGGGAACGAATTCTCTCTAAATTGAGCCAGGAGTATCTGTCCTATTCCCTGCGCCAACGGCAGGAGAAGCTTTCGCAGGGATTGGACTTTTTGGATCAGCAGGCACCGGATCTGCAACGCCGGGTGAATGCCTTGCAGATTCGCTTGGCGGAGATCCGTCAATCCAACGGCTTTGTTGAGCCGGAAGATCAGGCCACGGCGATTCTGTCGCAGCGCGAAGAGCTCCTTTCGGAGCGGAAGCGGTTGCAGATGGAGCAGGTGCGGCTGGAGGGGCGAGCCGTGGCGGTGCGCCGTGGCGAGCTGGGCACCGCCGCTGGTGTCCAGGCGCCATCGCGCGGGCCGGTCAACCCGCCCCGAACAAAGCAGCTCGGCGGCGAGGCGGTGGAGGATCCGGGGCTGGCGATAGCCAGCGACGGGATGAACGCTGTGTTGGCCGAGGGCGGGGGTGGAAACGGCCAACTGGACCAGTTGCTCGCTTTGGAGTCAGCCCTGGCGGAAGCGGAAGCGAATTTCACGGCGGATTCTCCCCAGGTGCAGGAGCTGAGGGCTAAGCGCGATTGGCTCAAGCCCTTGGTGCAACAGCGTCTTTCCGGAGAGCTTCAATCCAGTCTGGCCCAAAATCTGGCCCAGCAGCGTGAGATTCAACTCCAGCTGGAGAAGGTGGCGCAAGGCTTTGCGGATAATCCGCAGAAGATGCGCACGTATGAGAATTTAACGCAGCAATTGCAGGTGGCTCAAGACAGCTTGAGTTCTTACATCAAAGCCCGGGAAAGCTTTCGCCTGCAAATGGCCCAACGCACGGTTCCCTGGCGGATTTTGTCTCCGCCACAATTTGGAACCATCCCAGTGGCTCCCAGCGTGTCTCGCAATCTGGGGATGTCCCTGGCGCTTGGGGCCGGGGCGGGGATTGCCCTGGCCTTGCTGCGCGATCGGCTCGATCATGTCTTTCACTCGCCCAAGGAGGTGAAGGAAAGCTTGAAATTGCCCCTGCTGGGGGTGGTGCCATATTTGCCAGGGCTGACCAGCAAAACGATCAGCGAAGCGATCGCGGCGATGGAGGGGGGCTTGCGCTTCGCCACCAAGGAATCCCTGCGCAACCTGTTCACCAACTTCCGGATGTTGCGAACCGACAAGGATTTGCGGCTGGTTGCGGTGACCTCTGCCACCCAGGGGGAGGGCAAGACGACCACCGCAGCGCTTTTTGCTCAGACCTTGGCGCAGCTGGGACAGCGGGTGTTGCTGGTGGATGCGGACATGCGGCGCCCCATGCTGCATCGCTCCATGGGGACGGACAACGGCGAAGGCCTCTCAAGCTTGCTCACGGATTCCTCCGTGCTCTTGGCGCAAACGATTCGGCCGTTGATGCCCGGGCTTGATCTGATCACCGGGGGTCCCATGCCACCGGACGCGACCCGCTTGCTGAGCTCCAAGCGTTGCAGCGCTTTGGTGGAGGAGATCCGGGCACTGCCGGGCTACGACCTGGTGTTGTTCGACACGCCGCCCGCCCTGCTGTTGAGCGATCCAATGTTGCTGGCGAGCCACCTGGATGGCCTGGTGTTTCTGGTGGGCCTGGAACGGGTCAACCGGGATCTGCCAGCGCAGGCGCTGCAACGGATCGCGGAGACCGGCGTGGACGTGCTCGGGGTTCTGGCCAATCAGAGTTTGGCCCGGGCCTCGGGAGTCAAGGGCTACGGGTATGGCCGTGGCTATGGCTATGGCTATGGCTACGGCTACGGCTACAGCGCTTATGCCGAGGCGGCGCAAGGCCAAGCCGGCGAAGGTGTCGAGGCCTCGCGGAATGGCACGGCGGAGCCGAGTGCGGACCAGCCCAAGAAGCGCTCTCGCCGTCGCGAGTCTCCCCTGCGGGCTGGCAGCCGTCGGCTGATGGCCTGGCTGGATCACCGGGATTGATCACGGGATGAGGCGATGACATCTGTTCCCCCGAGGCCTGCTGAGGCCTCCCCTGTCGGGCTGCCCCTGCCCGCGAGTTCCACCTGCACGGTGGCGGTGATCGGCGTGGGGTATGTGGGCTTGCCTCTGGCGTTGGCCTTCGGTACGCCGGCGGGGTCGCTGCGGCGGTCCGTGTTGGCCTTTGATCTCAACCGTGAGCGGCTGGTCGAGCTGGAGCGCGGCCTGGACCGCACCCTGGAGGCCAGCGTGGAGGAGCTGGCGGCGGCCACGCTGGTGCGCTACACGGCGGAGCCAGCGGACCTGGCTGGCGCGGATGTGTTCATCGTCACCGTGCCGACCCCGGTGGACGGCTCCAAGAGGCCCGATCTCGCCCCGCTGGAACGGGCGAGCGTGACGGTGGGAGCGGCCTTGAGGGCTCGCGCGGCGGCGGGAGCCACCACGCTGCCGGTGGTGATCTACGAGAGCACGGTGTATCCCGGCGCGACGGAGGAGGTGTGCGTGCCCATCCTGGAGCGGGTGTCCGGGCTGGGGTTCAATGCTGCTGATCCGCGCCAGGGGTTTGTGTGTGGCTACAGCCCGGAGCGGATCAATCCGGGGGACACGAACCACCGGTTGACCACGATTGTGAAGGTGACCAGCGGCTCGACGGAGGAGGTGGCGGAATGGGTGGATGGGCTCTATGGCTCGATCATCGCGGCGGGCACCCATCGCGCGGCGAGTTTGAAGGTGGCGGAGGCGGCGAAGGTCATCGAGAACACGCAGCGGGATCTGAACATCGCCCTGGTGAATGAATTGGCGTTGATTTTTCACCGCCTGGGGATCGACACGCTGGATGTGTTGGAGGCGGCGGGCACGAAGTGGAATTTCCTCCCCTTTCGCCCTGGATTGGTGGGGGGCCACTGCATCGGTGTGGATCCCTACTACCTCACCTACAAGGCGCAACAGGTGGGGTATTACCCGGAGGTGGTGCTGGCGGGTCGGCGCATCAATGATGCGATGGGCAGCTGGGTGGCCGAGCAGTTGGTGTTGGCCATGGCGCGGCGCGGCCTGCCTCTGCCGGGCGCCAAGGTGGCGGTGTTGGGGCTGACGTTCAAGGAGAACTGCCCGGACGTGCGCAACACGCGGGTGGTGGATCTGGTGCACACCCTGCGCAGTTTTGATCTGGAGGTGGAGGTGATCGATCCCTGGGTCGAACCGGAAGAGGCCCGGAGGACGTGTGGGTTGGAGGTGCGCGCGTCGCTGGCCGGGGCCGGACCGTATCGGGGCCTGGTGGTGGCGGTGGCCCACAGGGAATTTGCGGCCCTGGGAGCGGAGGAGTGGGAGGCCTTGCGAGAACCCGGCGCGGTGGTGCTGGATTTGAAGGGGGTGGTGCCGCGAGAGTTGGGGCCGATGCGGCTTTGAGGGGCTGGATGGGCATCGGCTCGCCTGATCTCAACGCTTTTGTTCTCTGCTGATGACCTGCCCCGCCGGTTTCACCTTGATGCCCTCTGGCCAGGCCAAATCACCCCCCCAGCGCTTGCTGGTCACCGGCGGGGCGGGCTTCATCGGCAGCCACACCTGCCTGGTGCTGCTGGAGGCGGGCCGCGAGCTGGTGGTGCTGGATGATTTCAGCAACAGCTGTGGCGAGAGCCTGCGGCGGGTGGTGGAGCTGGCGGGAGGGGATGCGGCCGAGCGGTTGTTGGTGTTGGAGGGGGATGTCCGAGAGGCCAAGGATCTGGAGCAGGCCTTTGAGGCGTTTGGACCCGGGGGTTCGATTGAGGCGGTGGTGCATTTCGCCGGGTTGAAGGCGGTGGGGGAATCGGTGGCGGAGCCGCTGCGCTATTGGGATGTGAATGTGGGCGGCACGGTGCGGCTGTTGGAGGCGATGGCGGCTCATGGCTGTCGCACGCTGGTGTTCAGCAGCAGTGCCACGGTGTATGGCATGCCGGAGCGGGTGCCGATCCCGGAAACGGCGCCGATCCAGCCGATCAATCCCTATGGGCAAACCAAGGTGGCGGAGGAGCATCTATTGGCTGACCTGCGGGCCGCCGATGATGGCCGAGGTCGCAGCGGCTGGCGGTTGGCCTGCTTGCGGTATTTCAACCCTGTGGGCGCTCATCCCAGCGGGCGAATCGGTGAGGATCCGCTGGGTGTGCCCAGTAATTTGTTTCCGTTGATCAGTCAGGTGGCTCTCGGCCGGCGCGACTGCTTGCCGGTGTTTGGAGATGATTGGCCGACGGCGGATGGCACGGGAGAGCGTGATTTCATCCACGTGATGGATCTGGCCGAGGGTCATTTGGCGGCGCTGGATCATCTGCATCAGGGCGAGCCCCAACTGCTCACCTTGAACCTTGGCAGCGGTCAGGGGCACACGGTGCGGCAGGTGGTGGCGGCGTATGAGGAGGCCTCTGGCCAAAGCGTGCCAGTGCGGGTGGAGGCGCGGCGTGAGGGCGATGCCGCCCGTAGCGTGGCCGATCCTGACGCCGCTGCCCGCAGCTTGGGTTGGTGTTGTCGGCGCGGCCTGGTGGAGATGTGCCGCGATAGCTGGCACTGGCAGCGGCAGAACCCGGAGGGCTATCGAACATGACTTGGCAGCGAGATCTGCGCAACAGCGCCCAGCACTGGCTGCGCACGGCCGGTGTGCGGCTGAGCCCGATTCGTCCTTCGGAGTTGGCGGAGGGCAGCCTGCATCAGGTCAAGACCAGCCATGGGTCGCTGCGCTTTTTGGTGTTGGATCGTGGCGACAGCGTTCAAGGGGAGCATGCCCACGGTCGGATCTATGAGCTGGAGGAGTTGGCCCTGCTGGAGCGGCATTTCAGCGGCGGGCTGGTGGTGGATGTGGGCGCGAACGTGGGCAATCACAGCCTGTCTCTGTCGCTGCTGCCGCGCACCAGCGGCGTCATTGCGTTTGAGCCCAATCCTCAGGCCTTTGCGATCTTGCAATTCAACGTGGCGATCAATGGTTTGGAGGAGCGCATCCAAACCCATCGTCTGGCCCTGTCAGACCACGAAGGGGAGGCCACCTTGCGCCAACCGAACAGCAACCTGGGCGGCTCCAGCTTGGAGGCGGCGATGCCTTCACGGGCCGGGGTGGTGGCCGAGCACCACTGCAGGCTGGTTCGAGGCGCTGACTGGTTGCCGGATCCGGTGGCCTTGATCAAGGTTGATGTGGAGGGTCATGAGCTGAGTTGTCTGCGTGGGCTGCTGCCAGTGCTGGAGCGCGACCGGCCGCTGTTGTTCGTGGAGGTGGGAGACGCGCATGGGCAGGCGCTTCTGGAGCTGCTGCAGCCGCTGGGTTACAGCGTCGTGGAGAGGTTTTGCCGATATCAGGGGATGACAAATTTGCTGTTGATCACGCCCCGATGAAATACGTCTTTTCCATCGTAGTGATTAATAAGAATAATAAATCTGGCTTGCTCAAGACACTTGGCAGTATTTACAGGCTTGAAGAGCTGCCGAATACCGAAACAATTATTGTTGATGGCTATTCTACTGATGGGAGTTTAGAATATGCTGAAAAGCTAATCTCTGATCGTTTTATTTTTCGTGTTCAACGAGAAAGCCGTCCTGGAATCTTTAATGCCTTAAATGATGGCATCAAAGCAGCTACGGGAGAATGGATCATTTTTATGAATGCTGGAGATTGTTTTGCATCCGAGGAATCACTCTCTGGTTTTTGTCCGCCTGCCGATACAGATGTGGTTTTGGGGAAATTTATCAATTATGAAGGTTTGGTTTGTCCTCTTCACCAACGACAGTGGCCATGGGCGGAGATGCCTACGTGCCATCAGGCTATGATGTTCCGAGCAACAGTGCATAAGAAAAGACTCTATAGGTCTATATTGACTCTGTCTGCTGATTTTGAATGGATTCTCTGGGCGCAAAAAAAAGAACTTAATTTCGTAACATGGGATAAGGTCATCGCCGATGGACCAACAGGGGGGGCATCCTATTATCGGCTTGCTAACAGAGTTCTACAATATTATTTTCTTTCAGTTCTCTATTATCCCTTTGATCGGGATGTTCATCATTACTATATTAACAAACTTCGTTGGGCTTATCCCGAGCAGGTTCGACGGCAACAGGCAGGCCTGCGTTCCGATCAAATTCGCTAGATCTATTCGTCAATGTTTTCCCGCTGCTCGTAGGCGATGAACAAAGTGATTGGTTTTAGCCTATGGGGAAGCAAGGAAATCTATCTCAAAGGCGCCCTTGTAAACATTGAGCTGGCGAAGCATTTTTATCCAGACTGGAATATTATCTTTTTCATGGCACCTGACGTGCCTGAAACGATAGTTAGTCAGATTCAAAGCGCACCGAATACGTCTGTAATTAAAGGCACTGAGAAACCAGGTCATCTCTATGCCTTGAGACGTTTTCAGGTCCTGGAGTTGAGCAATGCAGCCCTGGCAATTTTTCGAGACGTGGATAGCCGGATCACACGTCGCGAAGTCGATGCCGTGACAGAGTGGTTGAACAGTGAGAAAACAATTCATATCATGCGCGACCATCCACTCCATGACGATCTAATTCTTGCGGGGATGTGGGGAATTAAGCGCAGTGCAACTGCCAATCTTTCCACCTTGATAAACGAATATGTCAAACAAAAAGGTTTTGCTGGTAGCGAAGAGAGAATAGCTTATGGTTTTGATCAGGAGTTCTTGGCTGACGTGATCTTCCCATTATTTCAGGAGGAGGCTCTCATTCATGACGAATTTTATGGCGGGCAACCCTTTCCTGCTCCCCGCAAAGGGCTTCAGTTTGTCGGTCAAGTTTATGATGAGAATGAGTACACAAACCTTTGGCATTGTGAAAAACTTTCGGAGCACTTGATGCAACAACAGGTTGCGGGAGTGTTGGGTCTTCCGATTCGCATCCAAAGGAGGTTGAAAACAATCCTATTCCCAGCCGATCAGAGAATTGCTGATCAAAATGATGTATACTTTTAAAGTGAGTCTACAGGTTTGACGCCCACCTGGCAATCAACATTCTTCAGCAAAACCCGATGTCAAGATCCAAAAATTCTGAGCAAGTATTGATCCTTGAGCCAAATCGAATTGAAAAACAATATTGGAAAGATTTGTGGCACTATCGAGAATTATTTGCTATTTTGGCCTGGCGTGATGTAGCTGTCAGGTACAAGCAAACAGCCTTTGGTGTGGCATGGGCATTGATCCGGCCTTTTCTGTCCATGGTCGTCTTTACCGTGATTTTTGGCAATCTTGCTGGGTTGCCAACCGATGGTGACGCCCCGTATGCCATCATGGTCTTCGCGGCGATGTTGCCTTGGCAGTTCTTTGCCAGTGCGCTAGGAAGTGTGTCGGGGAGCTTGATGAATGGTGTAGGCCTGTTTAGCAAGGTCTACTTCCCAAGGTTGATTGCACCGGCAGCCTCCGTGATCACCTGCTTGGTTGACTTTGCGCTGTCGTTTATCATTCTTGCCATACTTATGCTTTGGTATCGTTATTGGCCAACCTGGAGATTGCTAACCCTGCCTTTTTGGTTGCTTGTTGTTTTTTGTTTCTCGATGGGGCTAGGTTTGTTAATGGCTACGCTGATGATTCGCTACCGCGATCTTGGTTTTGTGGTTCCATTCTTTATTCAGATTGGTCAGTATATCAGCCCAGTGGCTTATTCAACTTCGATTGTGCCGGCCAAGTGGCAGTTTGTTTATGGCTTAAATCCAATGGTTGGCGTGATTGAGGGTTTTCGTTGGGCAATTTTGGGAAAGAGTGCTACAGTGAATTCATGGAGCATCAGCCTCTCCTTGCTGATGGTTGTGGTGCTAATCGTGGCGGGTGTCTTACGTTTTCGTGCCGTCGAAAAAACCTTTGTGGATGTGATTTGAGCCATGGATAGTGTTGGCGATGTTGTGATCCGTGTTGAGGGGCTCGGCAAGAAATACACCCTGCAACATCAGCAGAAGGAACGCCATAACACGTTGCGTGATTCTCTCAGTCATCAAGCAGCGGTGTTCGGGCGCTGGATCAATCCTTTTACGCTGAGCGGTCAGATCCGCAAGGCTCGACAGCTTGCAGATCTGGAGAGGGCTGAACGAGAGGAGGAGTTTTGGGCATTGAAGGATGTGAGTTTTGAGATCCGACGTGGTGAGCGGGTGGGGATAATTGGTCGCAATGGAGCGGGCAAGAGCACTCTTTTAAAGATCCTCAGCCGCATTACGGAACCAACAACAGGGCGTGTGGAGATCCATGGCCGGGTGGCAAGTTTGTTGGAGGTGGGCACGGGCTTTCACCCAGAGCTCACGGGTCGGGAGAATATCTATCTCAATGGAGCCATCCTTGGCATGACTCGGCGGGAGATTCGTCTGAAGTTTGACGAGATCGTTGACTTTGCCGAGGTGGAGAAGTTTCTCGACACGCCGGTGAAGCGCTACTCCAGCGGCATGTATGTGCGATTGGCGTTTGCGGTTGCGGCGCATTTGGAGCCGGAGATTTTGGTAGTAGATGAGGTGTTGGCAGTTGGGGATGCTAGTTTTCAGAAGAAATGTTTGGGAAAGATGGAACAGGTCTCTAATTTAAGCATGAGAACAGTTTTATTTGTTTCGCATAATCTGTCGGCTATTACTTCATTATGTCAAAAAGGAATCTTATTAGACAAAGGTCGTTTAAAGAAGCCTATGACCGATATATATGATGCTGTTGATGAATACATGGACTCAACCATTGGTAATAGTGCTTATACAATCGATATAAACCCAAAAGATAAACGAGCCTGGATTACGCGAGCAATAGTTTCCAATGCTCTAGACGCCAAGTCATCGTGCTTTAGAGTTGGTGATCCGATTCAATTCGATGTTTCTTATAGATGTAACAGCTCCATATATTCTATTGGGCTAGGTGTTGGCATTTCTCGCCCAAGCGGGTCTCGAATCACATCATTTAATAATTATATCCTTGGCATCCACCTGCCAACAAATTCTGACGAGCAAAATAGGATTAGAATAGTTTTGGATGATCTTAATCTCGCCCCAGGATCCTATGTAGTTTCTTTGTCACTTGTAGAAAATGAAACACAATGGCTTGATCTCCAAACAGAATGTATTTCTTTTTCGATTGTCGATGATGGCTTTTATATTGCAGGGAGATCTCTAACCAGGGAACAGGGAGAAATTTGGTGTAGGCCACAGTATGTAGTTACTTCAAACTAACCATGAAAAACGCCGCCCTGAACATTTTAAGGAGAATTATTCATTCAGGCATCAAAAGCTCTGAATCCGAAAACGCTAATCGGCTCGAGTTTATTCTGCATAAATATAATAGCTATAAAGAATATGTTCGTGTTCAATCTGAGGGAAACAAAGAAAAACTAGACTTAACATGGGTTGTCGAAGAGAATATAGATTATCTTTCCGAATATCTTCTTGGGGAATTGGGCTATGTAGAAAAGGGTATATGTCATGGAACTAGAAGGGGGCAAGAGCAAAAATGGTTTTCTGAGAAGTTAAATGCTGATGTTTTTGGAACAGAGATCTCAGACACGGCTTGTTCATTTCCAAAGACACTTCAATGGGATTTCCATGAAGTAAAAGAGGAATGGCTTGGTCAGTTCGATTTCATTTATAGCAATTCTTTTGATCATAGTTATGATCCTCAAAAGTGTCTAAACTCCTGGATGTCCTGCCTAAAGAGCGGTGGTCTATGCATTATCGAGCACAGTTCTCTACATACTCCAAAAGGAGTAACAGAGCTTGATCCTTTTGGAGTTTCCCTAGAATATTTCCCGTATCTTGTTTTATCATGGGCAAAGGGGGCCTACTTTGTCACTGATATCTTAGATGCACCAAACCATAATACGGAACTATTGGAATACTTTAAAGAGTCCATTGACTACTTGAAATTCTTTGTTATTAGAAAAGCCAGTTAATTAAATGATCCAAATCTTTTCGTTGCCAATCTTTTTGATTAAAAGAAAGATGACTCATATAAGAAAAAAGATAGATAAGGCTTTTGATTTAGCTCTGCTTAGAGATTCTCTTAGGTGTCAAAGCCATTTGACGATAGAAGAGCGTAGAGTTCTATTTAAGCTTGCAACTAATAAAAGCCAAATTGTTGAAATTGGATCTTATCAAGGAGCTTCGGCCTGCTGTTTTGCTGCGGCACCAAATCCTTCCTTGAAGAGTATTTACTGTATTGACACTTGGACAAATGAAGGGATGACTGAAGGCCCAAGAGATACATGGATGCAATTTAGAAAAAATACTATTCGATATTCATCTAAGATCATTCCTTTGCGAGGATGGAGTGTTGATGTCGCGGATCAACTTCTTCTCTACACTACCAAGATTGACTTGCTTTTTATTGATGGAGCTCATGACTTTATGTCAGTAAAAGCAGATTGGGATCATTTTAAAGGATTCTTAGATATAGGATCTATAGTTATTTTTCATGATATTGGGTGGGCGGAAGGTGTTAAATCTGTCATCACAAGAGAAGTAGATAACTGTACAGATAATCACGGAAGCTTGCCAAATATGTGGTGGGGCACTATTGTAAGTAAGCCATGATAACCGTCATAATCCCTACTCACAATAGGTCAGCTTTGCTGGGATCATCTATTCTATCAATTATATCTTATTGTAATAACGAAGATGACTTAGAACTTCTGATTATAGATAATGCTTCTGATGATAACACGCGAAAAATTTCAGCTGCATTAGGTAGTCTGCTTCCTAATTGCAGGAGTATTTACGAGCCAACCCCTGGACTTCACTCTGGCCGACATAGAGGGATGCAGGAGTCAAAAGGATCGGTTCTCGTATATTTAGATGATGATGTAGAGATTACAAAAACATGGTTTTTGGCAATCCGACAAGCCTTTGCGGATCCTGATGTGGCCTTGCTGGGTGGTAATAATATACCCGTCTTCTATGGTTCGACCCCGTCTTGGCTTGAAGATCTGTGGGAACAAAAGTTGCCCGACGGAAGTCGTTGCTTGCCTTGGCTCAGTATCCAAGAGCATTTAGAAGGGAAAAAAGACCATGATCCATTTATGGTTTGGGGTTGTAACTTTGCTATCCGAAAGAGCGTATTGCTAGCTGCAGGAGGCTTTCACCCTGATGGAATGCCCAAACATCTCATCCGCTTTCGAGGGGATGGCGAGACCCATGTTGCTCGATATGTTGCAGATAACAAATTAAAGTGCATTTTTGACTCCAAGGCAAGTGTTTTTCATAAAGTTACTCCCGAACGGATGAGTTTGCCATATTTTAGAAGGAGAGGCTTTAATCAAGGTATATCTGACTCTTACGCCTTTTTAAGAAATTTCTCAGCCTCGGATCAACAGGATAAATCAAATACTAAACAGAAAGAATCTTCTTGGTTGAAAAAAAGCCTCCGCATGGTAAAACGCAGGATTTTCCCTGAGAAGATTCAAAATCCTGCTCTCATCGAGTTTGGTTTGGGTTTTAGTGAGGGATTCGCTTACCATCAACATGCATATTCTACTGATCCTGACGTGAGAGATTGGGTCCATAAACAAAATTATTTTTAGACATGGCTGCAGACTTGGTTGAGACTATTGTAAGTCGGGGTCAACTATTGGCTCTTGTGCTTAGAACCCAATTCCAAAAAGAGGGAATAGACTTTTTTACTCCCGGTGATTTCTCTCAACAACTTGGTTATATGAATCGCCCTCAAGGTTATGTGATTAGCCCACATGTCCACAACCCTGTTGCTCGTGAAGTCCAATACACAAAAGAAGTGTTATTTGTTAAGTCAGGTCGGATGCGCGTTGACTTTTATGACGAGGATCAGACCTATCTTGAAAGTCGTATTCTGGAAGCAGGCGACGTAATTTTACTCGCCTACGGTGGCCATGGCTTTGAAATGCTCGAACCTACGGAAATCATTGAGGTCAAACAAGGCCCCTACGCCGGCGACCAGGACAAGACCCGCTTTGAGGGCATCAGCGCGGATCAGGCGGTGATCAAGCCATGAGTCATCCTTTCCAGCTCACGAGCCGCTACTACGACCTCTTCTACAAAGACAAAGACTCTGAGGCTGAGGTGGCCTACGTCCATGGACTCCTCCAACGCCACGGCATCACGGGCCAAGACTTGCTTGAATTTGGCTCTGGTACCGGGCGACACGGGTGCCTTCTCGCCGCCACTGGCTACCGGGTGCATGGCATCGAGCGCAGCGCAGCCATGGTGTCCGCTGCGCAACAGGCGGAAGGTTTCACCTGCCAACAAGGTGACATCACCAGCACTCAGCTTTCTCGAAACTTTGCTGCTGTGCTGTCCCTGTTTCATGTCGTCAGCTACCAAACCACCAATCCCGCTGCGCAAGCCGTTTTTTCTAATGCGGCCCATCATCTTCTGCCCGGTGGTCTGTTTCTTTTTGACGTCTGGTATTCCCCTGCCGTTGCCGCTCATCGTCCTGAGGTGCGCGTCAAGAGAATTCAAACAGAAGAACTTTCCGTTACTCGCATCGCTGAGCCCACCCTCTTCCCCAACGCCAACAGGGTGGATGTGCATTACACCGTTCTGGCGGAAGATCGCTCATCTGGTGCGTTCCATTCCTTTGAAGAAACCCACCCGATGCGTCATTTCTCCCTCCCTGAGCTCGATCTTTTGGCGGAGGGGGCTGGTTTCGAGCGCCTTACCGCAGAGGAGTGGCTCACCGGCGCTCCCCCCTCGGAGGACACCTGGGGCGTTTGCTTTGTGTTGCGCAAGCGATGAACCCCTTCATTCCCGTTAACGAACCCTTGATCGGTGATCGGGAGAAAGAGTTGGTGATGGAGTGCCTCAACACTGGCTGGATCTCATCCGAAGGACCATTTGTCAGTCAGTTTGAAGAAGCCTTCAGTCGCCGTGTTGATCGGAAACACGGCATCGCCTGCGCCAACGGCAGCGCTGCTCTCGATCTCGCTGTGGCTGCTCTCAAACTGGGTCCTGGTGATGAAGTGATCCTGCCCTCCTTCACCATCATCTCCTGCGCTGCCGCAATCGTTCGCGCTGGTGCCACACCTGTTGTGGTCGATGCGGATCCCACGACCTGGAACATGGTCCCCCAGCAGGTTGCCGACGCCATCACCCCTCAAACCG